>JBDHGR010000373.1:0-5477 GCA_039589815.1 Gemmatimonadota bacterium
CCTGGCCCACGAGAACGACGCCTTCAGGGCCCACCAAGCCCGGGAGATGGTAGCCTGGATCGACCAGGGCGGTGGGAAGGAAGTCCCTATGGTGATCATGGGCGACTTCAACTCGCGACCCGGCGACGAGGCCATGAGCCAATACGAAGCGGCGGGTTTCGCGTATGTCAGGAACAGTAGTGGGGAGATCCTCGACGAGATCGACCACATTATGTACCGCCCCCGGGACCGTTGGCGCGTGGTCGAAGCGGAGAAGCCAACGCATTACACGGCGTCCGACCATGATCCGGTGTGGGCCATCCTCGAGTTGCTGGATCCGAATTCGGCCGAAAGCAATGAGATGGGGCAAGGGGTTCGAAGGGTGATCCGATGAGACGGCGACAGTTCGTGCGGACCTGCGCGGGGGCTGTCGGAGGGGTGGTTTTCGCCGGTTCCGGAGCATGCCAAGGCGGGGCGGGGCCCGGTCGGCAGCCCAACATCATCCTGTTCCTGGTGGATGACATGGGCTGGCAGGACACGTCGGTGCAATTCCATTCTGAGCCTACAGTATGGAACTCGCTCTAGCCGCGGCATGCGGTTCACACAAGCGTATTCGGCAAGCCCGGTCTGCAGCCCCACCCGAGTCAGCATGATGACCGGAAAGAACCCGGCCCGGACGAACGTGACCGATTGGGTAGGGCACGGCAGGTACGGTAACCAGTACGTTCAGGCCCCGGAGTGGGAGGTCGACGGCCTCCAGCCCGGCCGTGAGCAAACGCTACCGGGGATCCTTCGGGCCGCCGGGTATCGCACCATCCACATCGGAAAAGGGCACTTCGGGGGCAGCGGCACGCCGGGGGCCGATCCCACGCAATTGGGATTCGACGTCAATATCGCCGGGGGCCGTTCGGGCAGCCCCGACGGCTCCTACTTCCTGCCCTGGGACTCCATCCGGCATCCGGGACTAGAAGATTACCCCCAGGGTACTTACATCAACGACGCTCTGACCCGGGAAGCCAACGGACAGATCGACCGCGCAGTGGAGGACGGCGTTCCATTCTTCATGAACATGGCTCACTACGCGGTGCACACGCCCATCATAGGCCAGGGGGATCCAGCCTACCTGGACGGGTACAGCGACCGACCCAATCCGGAAGACGACTACGCGGCCCTCCTGGAATCGATGGACGCCAGCCTTGGAGCCATTCTGGATAACCTGGAACGCCACGGGATAGCCGAGGATACGCTCATCGTGTTCTTCTCCGACAACGGAGGGCTTTCCAACCACACGAGGAACGCCGATGCCGCCTACGGCACTCCGGACGGCACCGACATGCGCTTCGAGCGCGACCGGCACAACAGCCCATTGAAGGGAGGGAAAGGATCCGCTTACGAAGGCGGAATTCGGGTCCCGATGATCGTGAGTTTTGCCGGTCAGTCACCGGACGCCCCTACCGGTTCCGCTCGTCTACCCATCGCGCCGGCCTCCGTCTGCACCCGCCCGGTCATCAGCGACGACCTTCTGCCGACCCTCCTCAGCGTCGCAGGGCTCCCCGAGACAGGGGCGCTTCCTCAGGGGATCGATGGTGTGGATTTGTCGCCCCTCCTGAAGGGTGATGACGGTATCCATCCCGAACGGGCCATCTATTTCCACTATCCGCATCAGTGGTACCGGGACATCGGTGTCGGGTTGGGCATCCAACCGTTCACCGCCATGCGGAAAGGAGCCTGGAAGCTCATCTACTTCTATGGCGACGGATACAAGGATGGTCTGGGGCTGGATCCGTGGTTCGAGCTCTACGACCTGGAGCAGGACGTCGGTGAGGCCGTCGACCTGTCCCAGTCCAGGCCGGAGATCGTTCGAGATATGGCCCAGGAGATGCACGAATGGATGGTGGAGGTCGGGGCCCGGACACCGGTGAGCAAGACGACGGATCAGCCCGTCCCCCTTCCACAGCCCGAAGGCTGAATCTTCAGGCCTCGAGGCGAACTCTGACCAATGAGCATAGCGATGAAGATGGAACTGCTCCCCCAAGCGATTCTTCTCCTGGTGTTCGCTTCTTTCTCCCTGGCCTGCCAGGCGCCGGATTCCCGTTCCCCGAACCATGCTACCCGCTCCGGGATGGCCAATCCACAACCCCAATCCGGGCTCGTCGCCCAGTTCGCTTTCGAAGGGAATGACGAGAACTCGGCTGGCACACCCCTCGAAGGGACACTCACTGGAAGCCCCTCTTCTCCCGAGGGACTTCAGGGGACCTTCTATGCCTCCGATGGGACCTGGGCATGGACCATGGGCTCTGGCTCTCGGCGGATCACCTATGAGCGGGAGAATGGGAGCCGCATGCCCCTGAATGACGGCAAGTGGCACCAGCTGACCATGACCTACAGCAACGCACTGTCGGAGGTCCGGTTGTTCTACGACGGGGTGAACTGGGTGACGTACAACGTTGGTGTTTCGGGCGAGTTCGACTTTACTAGCACCGATCCCCTTTCCGTCGGATGGGAGGCATCCGGGACCCAACCCCATCAGGGAATCCTCCCCGGGATCGAGGAGGGTGTCGGCCAGCTGCAGGAGTTGGTGGACGCGTTCAACGCGTTGGGGTTAAGGGAGGTTCAGGCTGATGAGTTCATCCGGCTGGTGGTAGAACCCCGACGTTTGTTCGAAGACAAATTGGATGAGGCAGCTGCCCAGCATGGGGCGGACAGCACAAGCTTCCGGGAGGCTATGGAGGAGGCGGTCTGGGAACCGGTGTCGGACGCGGAATCCGCCTTGATGGCCAACCCCTTTACCGCCCATCAAAGCTTTTTCTTCATGGAAGTTGCACCATTGTCCCAGATCTACTCGCTGGTTGACGGGGCGATTGTGGTCAACGAGGCCGTGGCCGAGGACTTTTCCGCTCGGGAGAGGCTTTTCGAGCCCGACTTCGAGATGGATAACCTCGCCGTATGGGACCGGGCACTGGAGGTGGACGAGGTTCTGGCCTCGTACGCGGGTTTCTTCGAACCGGAGGTCATCGTTCTCGAAGAGAACCTATCATCCCTGACAGCAGCAGCTTGGAACATCTACCACGGTGGGAAACACTTCACGGTTGAGAGAGATGGCTGGGATTCTAGGTTAGCCATCGCGGAGATGCTGGCAGCCGAGAACGCCGACGTGATCATGATGCAGGAGACGTACTCCTCCGGTGATCTTATCGCGGCCGAGTTGGGATACTTCTTCGCCACCACCATCGACTGGGACAACTTGAACCAGGGCGCGAACAGCAATACAACCATGGTTCCACACAAGAGTCTCTTAAGCCTCATCTTCCCCCCAGGCGAAGGGTCGTCAACACGGCAGCATGATCGCTCGGCCAGCCGTCGGGATGGTGGTCAAGGACCCGAGCATCCTCGATCCGCCAAAGATCGCCAAGCACGTATACGTAGTCGATTCGGTCCTGATGACTCTCGGTGAATTCCGGCGACCAGGTCAGGCCCGGAGCCAGGACCGGGTCCGGGTGGGCCGAGCGGAAGGTGTCGACGAATCCAGCCGCTTGCATGGCCATTCCGGCCGGCCAGGGTACAACTCGCCCCATGTGATTGGGGAGCCCCGCCGTCCCGGGGGTCCAATCCAGGTGAGAACCGCTGTTGAAGTCGCCCCCTACGATCACAGGTACATCAGGGGTTTCGGAGAGGTGTGGAAGTAGCGCCTCCAGAACTGCCCGCATCTCGCTCCCCCTCGTCTCGTCGTCCGCAGCCGCCAACTCTGCGCCGGTGGCGCCTGCCGCAAGCTGATCCCCGACACTCGGCAGGTAGTTGAGCCAGATCGAATAGGCCTGCACCTGCACGCCGGGGCTCAATTCGATGGTCACGCCACCAAACCGAAATCCAATGGAGAGTCTGTGGGTATCGACGATGGGGAACCGGCTCATCACCGAAAGATTGGCCGAACGAAGAAAAAAATCGAACCCGAGCCTGCCGCTGATCCGAGGACCGCTGCCGTAGGTTTCCTGCATCAGAACGATGTCGGCGCCCGACTCCTGAATCACTTCGACGACCCGTCGCACTCCGTCGTCACGGCCCTTCCTGCGACCCCCATGCCAGATGTTCCACGCAAGGACGCGAAGGGGACGCCCGTCCCAGGAAGGTGCCGGCACAGGGCGCCGGTCCTCTCCCAGAAGGTCGACGAACTCCTGCTCCACGCGTTCCCTCGAGAGGACCTCCGAATCGAAACGGACCGCCCCGATCTCGAACTCCGCACCATCTGATCCGATCTGGAGGGCCGCCCGGTCGGAGAGCAGACTCTCAACCCCCTGGAGGTCGTGGAGAGCCACACGGCGACCGTCGTGGTAGAGATGGGCCACCCCCTCCGCGCGGTCGATCGCGAAACCGATCTCGTGCCAGTTGCCGTCGGCAATTCCCTGATCCCATGCTTCAGGACGGTGGTCGATCCGGGCGGCACCATCGCCGCCGTTCCAACTCCAAGCTCCGTCTGGAAGCACACTGATAGCGAACCCGGGTTCGATCCCGGATTCCCTGCCGAGCCCGAAGACGTTGTTCGTCGTGTAGTCACGAATTTCGCCCCCCTCCCAATCCTTGTTCGTTGCCAGGGTCGGGAGATCACCAGGGGCCGAGTCCATCCGCACGCACAAACGGAAGGTGAAGCTCTCAGACAGACCCACTCCTTCCGGAATCGACACTTCTGCAGGGAGGTCGAGAGCGGGGATCTGGCTGTGACCGGGGTTCGTGGAACAGAGGACGGCTCCCGCGATAGCGGCGGTTTGGAGGGTGATCTTCGGCGATGGCTTCCGGGAGAGCCGGAAGTCGGACCCAGGCCCTTCGAAGTCGTTCTCTGCACCGTTCATAAGGTGGCTCGTGGTACAGGTATATGCCGAAGGAGCTTCCTTCGGAGTGGAAGGGGCCTACCGGCTCATGCCCGCTCCGTGTCCATGGAGCCTGGCCCGCGGTTCCCGGGGAACGGAGAGAACGTAGAAGGGTTTTGGCCGAAAAGAAATCTGGACTCCTGCGGAAAAGACGACCTCACGCCGGTCCGGCAGGTCTACGAGACGCGTTAGCATGTTCTCGCGGCACCGAGGACTCAACGGACCACTCAGGTTCCGTCCCAATTGCGAGCAGGTTTATCCTGTATCCCAGAAAAAAAGGAGCCCCGAAATCGCGTAAGCGACTTCAGGGCCATCACTTCCAAAATGGGCCTGGGTAGACTCGAGCCGGAGGCCGCTTATGCTGCCGGAGAGGGCCGAGGCGTTTCAGCTGAAACGCCGCTTCGCTTATCACCCCGGACCAGATGCATTCCCGACGTTTCCGCGGAAACGCGCGGATCCACCACCGACGTCACGCTTATCAGGCCCCATTCAACAGGCCAAATCCCGGCAAAATGCCGTACGTTCACGGGTAGGACGGTCGGGTAGCCCGGGCGGTTGCCCGCCCGAGCCCCCTCAGATCCGAGCATGGAGATTTCCACCACTCGGCTCTTCCGTTGAAGCAGTCTCACGGTGTCC
>JBDHGR010000374.1:0-4948 GCA_039589815.1 Gemmatimonadota bacterium
GCAAGAGGGTTCTTGCGGCTCTTCCGTTTCCGTCGAGCAGGGGCTTCCGTTGCTGCGGTGCTCATTTCCTATCTCCCGGGGGCCCTGTTTTTGGGCCTGCCCGTCTTTATCGCCTTGAAATCCATCCGCCCACCACCCGAGGGGGTAGAGGGCGAGCAGACATCGATTCTGACTCTGAGAGAAAGACCGATGGGTAATCAGCCGTTTAAACTATCACGCTGTCAACCCGATGTCCAGCTTTTTTCCAACCGGTTACACACCGCGACCGGAGGAAGGTTCCAAGTCCCTGTTCTCCTCCTCACGGAGCGCTCTCAAGAACACATCCCGAGTCACCGTTCTCCGCAGGAAGGTGAATACCCGAAGGACCCTGGCGGTTCGATAAAGTTCCTCCGCCACCCGAGGTAAGTCGATCACCCCCGGAAGACCTTCCGGGCCGACCCGGGCCACATCCCCGTTTCTCTTCTCCAGGAGGAGGTTGAGCTGGAACATCGCCGCCTTCACCGGATAATCGACCACGACCTCACCCGACTCCAGCTCCAGCTCTCGAGCCAACCGATCCTCCAGGTCCCGCCGGCGCGGAGAGTCGGTCCCCAGCCATGACGGCAGTGGGATTTCTGCAAGGTCGGCCGCCGTAAGCTCAAGGGCCCTTTTAGGAATCCGCCTACTCCAGAGAGCCGGGAGCCACCGGGTCCGAAGGCGCTCAACTCCCGCCGAATCCACCCCATCGGCTCTCCGGCCGATTTCGAAGAGGAGGCCCTCGTCGGTGGGGCCCACCAAATCAGGAGGGGAAACCAACCCTTCGCGAACGGCTTCCTCTACGATCCTCTTGTAAAGGGCCGTGGCAGCCCGCACGCCATGGTGCCAGTACACATTTCGGAACATCTGGTACTTGGCGAAAAGCAGGGACTCCAGGGAAGCCACCGCTTTTTCGTGGACGCCCACCTCGTACCGACCTGTCTCGGGGTCCGGCAGAAGGACGAGTCCCTGGATGAGGCGGTCCACATCGACCTCCCCGTAGGGCACCCCGCAAAAACGGGCATCCCGTCGGAGGTACTCCATCTTGTCCAGGTCCAGGCTTCCGGACACCAGTCCTCGAAGCGGAATCTCTCCTTCCCCAAGAATCAGCCGATGGAGATGGTCCGCAGCCCCTGGGCCCAGGCCCTCCAGAGCCTCCTGGAGCTCGCGTGACTGGAAGAACTGGGCGCTCACCTGCTCGTGATCTCCAGGGATCTTCTCCGGTTCCAGCTCCTCCAGTGCATGGGAGAACGCGAAGTGCCCGATGTCGTGAAGAAGAGCGGCATAAGGAATCAACTCCTCCCCCTCCCATACCTCTTCCGGGACGGGCTTCCGTTCCTTCAGGAACCGGAGAGCCGTCCGGGCAAGGTGGTAGACGCCCACGGCGTGATCGAACCGAGTGTGGGTGGCGCCGGGGTAAACCAGGTGGGCGAATCCCAACTGTCGGATGTACCTGAGCCGCTGGAACTCGGCGGTGTCGACAATCCGGACGGCCGTGCGGTCCAAGCGAATGGAGTCCCAGAGGGGGTCTCGTATTACACGAAACTGGTTGGGTTCGGACATGGCGGGAGATTAGCCCGGGGCAATGGGCGGAGCAATGGACGAAAGGGGTGTCCCAGTTCTACCTTACCCCGAAGGAAAAGCGAAAGTCCAGGGAGTTCCATGATCCTCAATCCCAACCTCCGAGCCTATGTCCGGCAACACGCCGAGGACCGGCCCGGCATCTACAGAATGTTGGGCCCCCAGGAGGAGACCCTCTACGTAGGGAAGTCCGTGCGGGTGAAGAGCCGGCTTCTCTCCTACTTCCGGGCCGAGCCGCGGGAAAAGGCAGGCAAGCTCATCCGAGATACCCTCTCCGTGGAGTGGGACTACGTACCCAATGAGTTTGCCGCTCTGGTGAAGGAGATGCGACTCATCAAACGATGGCGGCCCCGCTACAACGTGGAACACAAGAGGAAACGAAGCTTCGCATTCATCAAGATCACGCGGGAACCGGCTCCCCGTGTCATGCCGGTCGCCCGGATCCTCCCCGACGGAGCTACCTACTTCGGGCCCTTTCCACGACCCAAATCCCTGGCCCTCACTCTGGCTGAGCTTGGCCACGTCCTGGGACTTCGGGACTGCCCCGGAACCATCCCCATCGTTTTCGGAGACCAGCTGGAGATCTTCGAGAGGGGTCAGATCCCTAGGTGTATCCGAGCCCAGACCAACAGCTGCCTCGGGCCTTGCTTCGGAGGATGTTTCTCCGCGGACTATGCCGAGGCCGTGGAAACGGCACGGCGGTTTCTGGAGGGGCGGGGTCGGAAACCCCTGAGGTTGCTTCAGGCGGAAATGGACAAAGCGTCGGAGGCCCTGGAGTTCGAATACGCTGCCATCATCCGGGACCGGTTGGAGCGCCTTCAGGCACTGCAGCGTGAGCTGGTAGCCTTCCGGGGTCGGGTGGAGGGACTCTCCTTCGTGTACCGGGTGCCGGGATACAGGGGCGACGACCGACTCTACCTCATCCGGAAGGGGTTGGTGGAAGAAGAGATACCCGATCCCAGAGGGAAGACCGGGCGGAAGCGCGCAGCCGAGAAGATCGAGGGGGTTTTCCGGGCATCGCCACCGGAGATGGGAATCCTGACCCAGGAAGCCGCCTCGGAGATCCTTCTGGTGGCCCGGTGGTTCCGACTTCGGGAGCGGGAAATGACACGAGCCCTGAGGCCCGAAGAATGGCTCAACGCCTACGGCCCATTCTCCTGATGACCCTGAACTCCTCCTTTGTCACCGGTTGAACCGACAGGCGCAGCTTCTTCAACAGGGCCATGTCCGCCAATCCCGCCTCGGCCTTGATCTCGTTCAGGGACACAACAGCTGAAAACGCCTCTACGAACTCCACGTCCACCATGAACCAGCGGGGGTTCTCCGGGTCGGATTTGGGATCGAAGTACGGATTCTTCTTGTCGAACGCGTAATGGTCCGGGTAGGCTCGCTTGCACACCCTGGCGATGCCCGCCACACCCGGTGGTTTCGCGTTGGAGTGGTAGAAGAGAACACTGTCCCCCACCCGCATCTGGTCCCGCATGAGGTTCCGGGCCTCGTAGTTTCGCACCCCCTCCCAGCACGTGGTGCCGTCTCCTTCCAGATGCCGGATGGAATAGACGTCCTCTTCGCTCTTCATGAGCCAGTACTGCTTAGCCATTCCGCCTCCTACCAGACGTAGTGGAAGTCGGTCTGCCGCCGGAACACCCAGTGCCGGGACCCGTCCTCGGCCACGTAGGCTTCTTCCTCCTGCCTGCAGGAGACCTCTTTGCCACCCCACTCCGGAACGGGATGCCTGGCCTGGAGTTCGATGGAGTGCCAGGTGGAGGCCCTCAGCGGAATCCCTCCCCGCACCGGTACGCCCTCCTGGGCATCCCATCGGCCGATGAGGGGCCCAGCCCCGTGGCCGTTGTCGCCGATGGGATGGTTGTAGATTGTCCCCACGATGCCCTCCTCTTCCATCTTGGCTCGCGCCCCGGCCAGGATCTCGTTCCCCGTCCGGCCCACTTCCATCTCCTCTAAAACGATATCCTGCATGCGATTGGAGGCCTTCATGCACTGTCTGAGCCCGGCAGGCACCTCCGTCTCCCCAGGCCGAAAGACGTAGCCCAAGTGTTGGGTGTCGGTGTGGAGGTTCATGGCGACCGTACCGAAGTCCGTCCAGAGGAGATCGCCGTGCTGGATCACCACAGGAGCCCCCGAGGGGATCTCCCCGGCCCGCTGGACATCCACGGAGGGGTGGAACCATGTGGTCATGCCCAGTTCCTGGACCTTCTCCCTGAGCCACCACTGCACGTCCTCGGTGGTGGTGACACCGGGGGTGATGACGGCGCTGGAGAAGGCCTGGGAGATGATGGCGTGGACCGTCTCCTCCCGTTCCCGGTACGCCGGCATCATGTCCGGAAGGCGATGAGCGATGAATTCCACCGCCAGGCGAGGTTCCCTTTTCACCCTCCCGACATACGTGGGCCCAAGGGCCCTTTGTAGGGCCTCCCATTCCCCCGCGCCCAAACCGTCGGCAAAAGCCCAGTTCTCGTCGATGTTCACAGCTATCGTCGAGGGGTCCCTTTCCTCCACCAACTCCCTCAGGAGCCGCCACTGCTCGTCTCCCACCAGCTCCGCCCGTTCATCCCTGGGGGAGGGACGTGTGGATCGGTACGCTTCGAAGATCCCTCCCTGACTTCCGCCACCCAATGCCAGGCGCTCCAGCTCATACCCGGGGCCCCGATCGAAAAACACGTATATGGAGCGCCTTCGGGCCGCGAAGGTGGTAGGCGCCTTAATGGCCCAGAAAACCGGATCCTCTGCATACTCCCGCATGGAAAGGATCCACATGTCCATGCCGTACTCCCGCATGAGCATGGGGATCACCTCCGTCACCCGCTTGTAGGCCCAGTCTTGTTCGACCTTGGCCTGGTCCCTCAGGGGCGGGAGGTGGTGGATGCGGGGGGGCACATCTTCCGGAACGAAGGCGGGCTTTTGCGCAACACCTTCACCCACCGAAAGCAGTGCCATAGACCATCCCAGGAGGAGGGCCCAGGGGATGGAGAACTCGACACGTCGGACGGCCATGGAAACCTCCGGGATCTCGGCCTGAAATTGTGGATCCCCTCAAGTTGAACGGGGATCCAATCCTAGTCCATACCCTCCCATGCGTCTTCTCGAAGGGCGGCCTGGGCGGCGGCCATCCGCGCCACCGGGACCCGGAAGGACGAACAGCTCACGTAGTCCAGCTCCAGGTTGTGGAAGAACCCGATGGACTCCGCCTCTCCTCCATGCTCCCCGCAGATTCCGACTTTGAGATTTGGATTCCTCTCTCGTCCCTCCGTGGTGGCCAGGGTCACCAGGCGTCCGACTCCGGTCTGATCGAGGCTGAAGAAGGGATCTTCTTGGAGGACGCCCTGAGACAGGT
>JBDHGR010000375.1:0-8020 GCA_039589815.1 Gemmatimonadota bacterium
CCCTCCGGGGGCCGCCTTTTCTTCCCACCGCCACCCCATCTTCGAGGTGGCTGGGGGGGTCGGTTCGTCGCTTTCCGGGACACATTCGGGACACAGTGAGTGAGAGGGGCGTTCAACGTTCCACATCATTCCGGTACTCTTCCAGCAGGGCCTGGAAGCGGGGATGGTCACGGAGGGGGTGGATGGGACTAGTTACCCATTCCCTCCCCCGTCCGCCTTAGTCCACATCTGTACGCCGAAAAGTGTCCCAGAAAGTGTCCCCAACAAAAGGCGACCCCCGAAGGAGCCGCCGGTCCTAATCGGTGGGGCCCCATCCGCGGGTACATCAATGCCTGGTTTCGGACTCAATCTCCGTCCTGCAGGCCACGCAGAACTTCCAGTTTAGCCTGAGCTTCCTGCTACATGACGGACAAAGGATTCGTCGGACAGAAACTCACCCCCGCCTCTTGTGGAAGTACCTCGCTGCAGGAAGGGCAATCCTCGAAATGCGGCAGATCCCTCTTCTCATTTCTCTCTCAGGGTCTTTCTTCCGCAGCAGAACAAATTCGTACGCCGGCAGGAAGGAAATCACGAAAGACCCCCGGATCAGGGTTTCGGGAGTCGACGTGGCGTTGGACCCGTTGCAGGTCGGCAATGGATTCCATCTCGAGGAACCCTCCCTGACCGGCCAGAAGCCGAAGTAGAGCCTGCTCATACTCGTTCATCGACTCAACTCCCAACTCGTCATGACGGGTCCGAAAAGGGACCAAGTTGTAATAGATGTCTGCAACGGTGAGTGAAGCGCTCAGGTCTCCCGAGTACTTGGATCCGAATTCTCGGACCAGGACCCGGTGGAAACGGTGCAGGACCTCCTGTTGGTCGGCCATCATAAGTCGGCTTCCGATCCGAAGAGTGGGGTCGGCAGGGTCGTGGGGAGATACCTCCTTCCCATCTTTCAGGCGCGATTCTCCTCATTCCCCTGGGTTCGTCTCACATCTCTCTGGGACGATCCTCGATGATCTGACTGGGGGCAAAGGTTATGCCTCCAAAAGCGAATGCCGTTCAAGCTCTTGATGAGTACTGACTTAGCGGGTGAGAGGCACTGCGTTGTGACGGCTGAGGAGGCCGGGGAAGCACCTGCACCGAAGCGCCGATGCGACACCAAGCTGCAGAGGATCCACGATGTTGACCAGCCGACGGAACCACCGGAAAACCAGAAAAACCCTGAAGAACAACAGGACTTCAAGCGGTTGACGGCTTTTTGCCCCGGCGCGTGCAGGTTTTGCATCATTTACCCCAGCTAATCCCCAGCCCATCCCCGAAAGGGCACCCCGGTCGCGAGGCTGGTTCGCAAAGCCAGGGGCCTCTTCGAGACCGCCTAGCCACCGAAAAAGGGGCCCAGTTGGATCTCCACAGATGGAGGCCCCCATGGAAGACCTGCTCAGGTTCGGAGGAGTGATCTTCGGTGTCTTCTTACTCCTTCTCGCCGCTCCCTTAGGGATTACCCGCATTTACATCTATTCTCTCAATAAATGGAGGCTGAAGGCCGAGGGCGAGATCGAGGCGATACGATCTGGACTAGAGAGAATGAATCGCCGGGTGAATACGGGTGCGGAGGCTATGGATCGGGTAGAGGAGTTGGAGTATGACGTACGGTGGGGGCTGCTGCGATTGGGGCCGCCTCTTTTTCCTAAAACCAGGGCCACCCATTCTTCGAGGTGACCGGCTCTTCACCGCCTTTTCGGGCACGGTTCTCAACCGCTATACCTCCTGGGAAACGGCGTCGCTTCATTGATGGATTGGATCGATGGGGACCCGGGAAACTTTCGCCGCAGCAGCGGTGGGGGCAAGGACAAGATTGGGGGAAGTGGGGCGCCAGCACTCCCCTCCCATCTGCCAGGTCAGCAGGGTATAGACGGCGTCGGGTACGCCACTCGGTTAGGCACATCCGCGGTCAAACGGCTGGTGGAGGTCCCAACGTCCAGTTTTCATTGGCCCAGACACCTGCGACGGATGTGGCGCCTCCGCGGGTCCCCAGGTGGGTCGATCCATCGGCATCCGCGGAAGACAGGGAACAAATGTTCCATTGGGAACAATCTGCAGACCTTTTCAGCCCTCAAGACACGGTGGCTCTCACCCCGTAAACAACTACTCTACAACGGGTCGTGGGGCATTCACCTGATAAGGCATGGCCTTTGCTTCCCAGTCAGATTGTCGTGGATCGTCTCAGAGAGACCGGAGCGGAATCCGACCCATGATGGTCGACCAACAAGAAGTCGTGCGCCGATTCCACCGGGTCCTGGTCCGGGAGTTTGGGAGCAGGCCCCCTTATGACCTGAATGCTCCGCTCATCGTGGCAGACATCTACCATAATCTGGTTCCGTTTGAGACACGTGGAGAGGAACTAGGTGTTGAGACGATTTCCGAATATGAACACGCGCTTCTTTGTCTCCTAGCAGGGCAGGGAGGATATGTCAGGTTGGGGTCCGAAGTGGAGGCGGGGAGGATACGAGACTTCGTTGACTCCCCGGATCTCGATACGGGGGGGTACCGTGAGTTTCTCACCGCCGACGTGCATCTGAACTCAGTGGAGGAGGACATGCGGGTTACGGAGGAGACGAGAGAAGACCTGCCGCCCTTCGAGGATTGCCCCTCATGCAGCGAGGCACTTCCACAAGAGGAGGAGGTGAGATTCTGTCCGTTGTGCGGAGATGACGTGCGACGAGTCCTTTGTCCGTCGTGTAGCAGGAAACTCAGGCTAGACTGGAAATTCTGTGTGGCCTGCGGGGAGAAGGTTGAGTCCGAAGAAGGTCTTTGATCTCCCCGCGGATGGGTCCGATCCGAAAAAGAGCGGCGGTTCCGTCGGGTCCTCTTCAACTTGCCGTAGACCCTTTCATATCACCTCTCCAGCAGGGCCTGGAAGCGGGGATGGTCGCGGAGGGGGTTGGAAAGCGGCGTTGGTGCATGGCTTGGAGCTGAAAACGGATTCCCCCTTCCCCCCCGCCGCTCCTACTCCGCCTTGACGCTGTCGGGCATCCCGAGGCCGGTCATCGTGTTCAGGATCTTGCAGGCGAGCCTGACCTCGGCTCGCTGGCTCCCGAGAGATCGGCTCCTCATCCTTTGACCGAGGATGGCCTTGTACCGGAACACCGCGTTCTCCACGAGGCTCCGCCTGCTGTAACCCGAACCGGCGTACCACTCCTTCCGCCCGAGCTTTCGCATCGACCGGATGTTCCGGTTCCTCTCCCTCTGGCCGGGCAACCGACTCGAAGACGGTTGGGCACCTCTGCTCGGCGGGATGAGCACCGTCACCCGATGCCGCGCACAGTCCGCCGTACGTCGATGGGTCAGCTCGGCAGCAAGAACCTCGCCAGTTTCGGCGTTGACCGCCAAGTGCAATTTCCGCCAAGCCCTTCTCTTCGGTGGCTTTCGCAGGTGTCCGACATGAATCCTGAGACCCGTGCTATCGATGAGCAGATGGATCGGTTGATCGTTCCCCACAGCACGAAATCGAATGTCATTGAGCTTCTTGAGACGCCGAGACAGAGTGGTATGATCAGGGATCGGGAGATCCAATTCGAACAACTGGGCCAGGGAACGCAGGAACCCTTCGGTTTGCCGGAGCGGAAGGTGGAAGACTATGCGGAGGGTGAGCCCTGCCTCAATCGCTATGTTCGCGTAGGTGCGTTGGCCGCCAGGCTTTCCGCTGGGTGGCTCCCGCCAGGATTTGATCGCATCTTCTGAAAGCCAGATGGTGAGGTCACCGCGGCGGCGTAGGCCGGTCTCGTACTCAGCCCAATTGCGAATCCGGTATCGGGACTGCGCGTACTTGTACTGACTCCGCTTCGGGTACTTCATGGGTGGCGACTCCGGTAGGGGATGACTTCACCCTATCATTACGCCAAGCCCGGAGCCATGCACCAACGCCGGTTCGAAGGGCGTTTGGCCACGAGAAGATCTGTGTGATCGGGAATTCTGTGTTAGGATTCTGGCCGCTCGAGTACGCAAGAACATTCCCAGGTCACATTTCACACGCCATCGTGATTGGCACTCCTCCATACTGGACCTCAATCAATACTTCCGAATACGAAGCAACCGTGAATGAATATTTTGAGTTACACGGCTCGGAGGAGCGGGAAGCGAAGTTGTACGAGAACTGGGAACGGTTTCCTGAGGAAGTGATTGAGCGTCTTTCACCCTGGGACAGGTTTGTTTGGGAGGAGGTGAATAGGGCGCCGCTCAAATGGTACGATTTCACGTACGACCCTTTCCGGCATTTTGCTGGCCGCCAGAATTACTTTCCGATGGCGGAGCACATATTCGGTGAGGTCCTAACAGATTACGACCCCCGAGAGCACTTCGGAGAGATCGAAGCTCCGGTGTTCCTCGCCCTGGGTCGGTACGACTTTATCGTACCTCAGACTATGTGGGAGGGGGAGAAAGACCGATTTCCAAAGCTCTCCTACCACTTATTCGAGAAGAGCGGACATTTTCCCATGATCGAGGAACAAGAACTCTTCGATCAGAAACTCATCGAGTTCCTCAAAGGAGGTGCGTAACCGCTAGGAAGTGGGTTCTTCCATCCTTGCCCCCACCTTACCCACATCCCATGATTCTCCTTGGTGGCTGACTGGGCTGGAAAGGGCAGTCGACTCTCACCAGATCATACGACATGGAGCATGAGGAACGCCTGAGGGCTGCACTCGCTGATCGCTACGCCGTCGACTCCGAGATTAGGTCCGGCGGTGACGAACTCGACCTCAAATCCGTTTCCTTTTGGATGCCGGAAAACGACGGTGCCGATGTTCCCTGCGGCCAGGCCATCCTCAGGGAGGTCTCGGGTAAGAGCCACCGAGTTGAGGTCATCAATCATTCCGGTTTCCTCACTCGGGATTCGGGTACGCAGTGACGAACCGCGGTACATCCTCGTCGAAGAGGATGACCCACACCGTTGTCAGCCGTACCTCAGCGTCTGTACTCCCAACCCTCGTCGATCTCCGGTCGTATATCGGACTCCGCCACGCGCCAGCCGGTGGCATACATCCAGCGGGTGAACCGAAGAAGCTTCTGGAAATCCAGAGCCTCTGATTCGTCTTTCGGAGTGTGGTAATCGGCGTGGAGGAGGCTCGTGTAGAAAAGGGCCGGAATCCGCTCCTGGGCGTAGGGAGCGTGGTCGCTTCGGAAATAGAACCCCTCAGGGTGATCGGGTTGATCCCATTCCTCGTCCAGGAGGAACCCCGCCACGTCGTCGTTGGCCGCCAACGCTATGTCGACCAGGTCCGAGGAGTTCTTGTGCGGAGGAAGCATCCCCAGGATGGCTGCCGAGTCGGGGTGGTTGCGGGCGATCATGTCCGCGTTCAGGACTGCTGCAATGTCTTCCTTGGGCACGGTGGGATTCACGGCGAACCACCTGGACCCGATGAGCCCCTTCTCCTCCGCCCCGTGCCATACGAACAGGGCTCCACGGTCGCCGGGATCCTCGACGAACGCGCGGCCGATGGCCAGGAGGGCTGCGCAGGCTGAGACGTTGTCGTCGGCACCGTTGTAGATGGAGTCCCCATCCACCGGCCAGCGGACCCCGTCGTGGTCATGGTGGCCCGAGAAGAGAATGAGTTCGTGTCCGACCTCCGCATCGGTCCCCGGTACACCGGCCACCACGTTGGCCGAGGGGAAGACGAAGCTCTCCGTGGAGATGGCCGCACGGATTCGTTGGCCCCTGGAGACGTCGGCCATTCGGTCTCGTCTGACGACGAGGACCGGGGGTTGGGCACCTGGGCGTCGTCGACCGGTCTCGCTGTCGCCACGGGTCGATCCCCGCTTCTGCCATTGGGCCAGCATATCGAAGGCAGCGTCGGTGACGGGATCGGAGACCAGGACGACGACGGTGGCTCCTTTCGCAATCAGGGATCGGGATCGTTCCCGGGTCGCTGACCTGGCGTACCGCCATTCGTAGAGGCTCACGTCCGGGGCCGGAGCCCGAGTGGGCTCCAGGGTCATGGCTGCCACCGCCCGGCCCCTGATCAGACTCTCGTCCAATTGGTCATCGGGAGTGTCGCCCACCCAGAGGAGTTGGCCATCCACCACGGCATCCACCGGGGAGAGGAGGATCACATCGTTCCAGACCTGTAAGCTCTGACCGCCGATGTCGACCGGACTGGCCTCCGACACTCGGGTCCGGCGCAGCGGGAAGTACTGGAAGTAACTGCCATCCTCACCCATGGGCTCAAGACCGATCTCTCTGGCCTTGGAGGCGACCCAGGCGGCTGCCCGTAACTCATCCATGGTGCCCGCCTCCCGCCCCTGGAACTCGTCATCGGCCAGGGCAAAGACGTCGGCACGGAGGTCTTCGAGGGTGATGGCGTCGAGGGCTGGGTATGCGTCTCCAGGCCCGCCGGAGCACGCTAAGGTGAAGAGGGTTGCAGCCGAAGCGGCAGAGGCGAGGAGGAAGCTCGGGACTGCACCGACACGGTAACTCATGGATCTAATCTCCAGGTAAGGTGTGGGGCCCGGCCCCTCCCATCAACCCCGCCGGGGGATAAGTAATCCGAGGGTCGTTCGAGGGGCAAGGGGTCCCAGAGTCCCAGGGGGTTCGGGCAGCTACCTGCGTTGCGTGGAGCACCCGGCGTAGGCACCTTCCCCGCGGCTCATGGCCGTCTGAGCTTCCGGGACGTTGAGGAACTCCTGGCGGAGCGAGGAGTCGCGGTCTCCTACGAGACCATCCGGCAGTGGTGGCGGAAGTTCGGTCCATACTACGCCCAGAAGCTCCGGCGTAAGCAAGGACGGCTGGGGGACATCTGGCACTTGGATGAGCTCTTCGTGAACATCCAGGGGAAGCGGCACTATATATGGCGGGCTGTGGATCAGGATGGAGACGTGATCGACATCCTGGTTCAGCAGCACCGCGATGCCCGTGCGGCCAAACGGTTCTTCCGCAAGCTCATGAAAGGCCAAGGCACCGCCCCATGGCAGCTAGTGAGGGAAAAGGGCGTTGGTGCATGGCTCGGGGGTGAGCACAGATTCCCCCCTCCCCCCAGGCTGTTCTCACCCCACTTTGACGCTGTCGGGCATCCCTAGCCTGGTCATCGTGTTCAGGATCTTGCAGGCGAGCCTGACCTCGGCTCGCTGGCGGTCGAGAGATCGGCTTCTCATCCTCTGACCGAGGATGGCCTTGTACCGGAACACCGCGTTCTCCACCAGGCTCCGCCTGCTGTAACCCAAACCGGCGTACCACTCCTGCCGTCCGAGCTTTCGCATCGACCGGATGTTCCGATTCCTCTCCCTCTGGCCGGGCAACCGAATTGAAGACGGTTGAGCGCCCCGGCCCGGTGGGATGAGCACCCTTACCCGATGTCCGCGTCCTTTCCCCTGAACAGCCTCGTAGACCGCGCCCGCATCATAGGCGCCGTCGGCCATGAGGGAGGCTACCCGATCATCGATTTGGTCCAAGAGACCAGGCACCCGCGCACAGTCCGCCGTGCGTCGATGGGTCAGCTCGGCAGCAAGGACCTCGCCGGTGTCGGCATTGACCGCCAAGTGCAGCTTTCGCCAGACCCTCCTCTTTGGCGGTTTTCGAAGGTGGCCGACGTGAATCCTGAGACCTGTGGAATCGATGAGCAGGTGGATCGGTCGATCTGTGGCGAGCCTGCGGAAGTTGATGTCAACGAGTTTCTTGAGCCGCTGGGACAGTGTCGTGTGATCTGGGATTGGAAGCTCTACCTCGAGTAGGTCAGCCAGGGAACGCAGGAAGCCTTCGGTCTGTCGTAGCGGAAGGTGGAAGATCATGCGGATCGTGAGCGCAGCCTCGATGGCCAGGTCCGAGTAGGTGCGCTGACCGCCCGGATTCCCGCTGGCCGGAGCTTGCCAGGCATTGAGCGCAGCATCCGAAAGCCAGACGGTCAGGTCACCACGGCGGCGTAGACCTGCTTCATACTCAGGCCAATTGCGAATCCGGTATCGGGACTTCGCGTACTTGTACTGGCTCCGCTTCGGGTATCGCATCAAGGGTCGCTCCGGGTTGAGGTTCCGGGGCCCTCAACATGCG
>JBDHGR010000376.1:0-4937 GCA_039589815.1 Gemmatimonadota bacterium
GGACTTCCAGGCCACCGTCCGTCTGTCGGGGGCGGTCAACCTGACAGCGTTCCCGGCCACGGCGACGTTCGACTGCCTGTTCACGGTCATGCCGCTGTAAGGACCGAAGGTGTCAGGCGGCTCCGAGCTTCGGGTCCCTCGGGTTGCCTGGGGGGCCCGACTCGTTCGTACGCCCGGCATGGGCGGTAGTCAGGGGGTGGAAGGTCCCCTCCCTGTCCCGGGGAACCTCGATTCCCATCTCGGCGCTGTCGGTCTTCACCCGCTTGCCGGTCTTTCCGTTGCGGGAGTTGCCGCCATCACGGCCCTCCTGGGCGTGCTTCTCATAGCCCAGGTGAGGGTATTGTCAACTTAAGGAAACCAAGCTGCTTTGAGGCAGCCTGCAGGAGACACCATGGCCCTCAGGCAGCCGTAACCTCAGACCAGTCCTGAAAGGAACGTGCCCGCAACAATCGGTAGTTCTCTGACCGCAGGTGATGCCGGCCAAGTCTGAAGAAGTTCTGGACCACGCCGTGAACCGCAAGGAACCGCTGGGCATGTCCCGATGACTTGAACCGTCGCATCTGCCGTTCTCGTTGCCGGGTCGGTTGATGCGAGACCTCAGCACGGTTGTTCGAATACTGCTGGGTATCGTGGGTTACGGAAGACATGACTTCGCGGTGTGCCGCCGAGTAGCTCCTCAGCTTGTCTGTCACGAGTCGCCACGGCGCAGTACCCTGTCCTTTCATCAGTTTCCGGAAGAAACGCCTGGCCGCACGGGCGTTGCGATGCCGTTGAACCAGGATATCGATCACGTCCCCGTCCTGATCGACTGCACGCCAGAGGTAGTGCCGCTTCCCTTGAATGTTCACGAAGAGTTCGTCCAAGTGCCAAATGTCTCCCAGCCGCCCTTGCTTACTCCGGAGTTTCCGGGCGTAGTATGGACCAAACTTCTGGCACCATTGCCGGATGGTCTCATAGGAGACGACAACTCCGCGCTCCGCCAGTAGTTCCTCGACGTCCCGGAAACTCAGGCAGAATCGATGGTACAGCCAGACGGCATGACTGATGATCTCGGGAGGGAACCGGTATCCGCGGTAGCAGCCTCGATTGGTTTTCATCAACCGAGTCTGTGGGGCACCGGCTCAAGTTGACAATACCCTGAACGATAAACCCGGGTATCGCCGGCGAGCTTGGTGTCTCCCGCGCGTGAGCGGTGGAGGTGGTATCAGACCACCGGGAAAAGCCTCTCCTAGGCGAGTCCGCCAGCATCGCATTCTCGCAACCGGTGGCGGACAAATCGCCTCACCCTTCTGATCCATGCCTCTCAAGCAGGGCCTGGAAGCGGGGATGGGAGGGGAGGGGGGCTTGAACCAGAAGGTCCTGACCGGGTTTGCACCCCATCAGGACCCTGGCCCTTGATTTGACGTTCTGGATTCTTAAGTCTCCACACCCTTATTGCCTGCCACGGCCACGATGGCTGCACCCGCAATCGCGGTCCGGACGAGCTCCAGAATAGGATCGACGATCGCACCAGAGAGGGTATTCACGTTCCAGACACTGAAAAGGATGAAGTTCACCCCGAACCAAATCAGGAAACCCATGATAGCACCTGTCTTGATGCCATCCATGACCGAAGAATCCCCCCGCCATTGGATAACCAGAGTGTAGAGAACGGCCAGTGCCAGGGTTCCCAGGACCTGAGCCCACCACACGGGCGGTTCCTTGGGCACCCCCGTGGCCGAGCCCATCTGGCCTTCGAAGAAACCCGCGAAGAGCACCGTCCAGAATAGCCAGCCTAACACGAACAGGACCACTCCACCCACGATCGTGCCAGTAAGGAGCCTCTTCATGTCCATTCCATCCTCCTAGCTAAGGTGTCGGGGCCAAGGCCCCATGGGATTAACCAGAACCTTTTCTCATCGAAGGTCCTTGGTATCTCTCTCTCACCCGGGAACAGTCCTTCTGGGTTGTTGATGATCTCGGAAAAGAATGTCGGTGGGAGAGCGTAAGGGCAAGCTGAGGAAAAACCCAACTTGGGGGGGTAGATCGAGGTCCCCGTGGATGACCTGAATGATAAACCCACGTATTGCTTGCGAGCTTAGCGTCTCTCAGGCGTGAAGGGTGGCGATGGTATCAATCCATTAGAGCGACCTTCCCCTAGGCGATACCGCCAGCATCACGCTCGGGCACCGGTGGCATAAGCGGTCAGGTTACAGTAGGAGGAGCTTGGCAGAGAACACCGTATTCCGATAAGAGAGCATCCTGGGTCAGCGCATGAGGAGCCGATCCCTCGGGAGCCAACGGGTCGAGGTCAGACTCGCCTGCAAGATCCTCAACACGATGACCAGTCTCGGGAGGCCCAATAGCTACCGTGTGGGGTGACCGCTGCCCGGGGAAAGGGGGAATCTGTGCTCGGCTCCGAGCCATTCACCAACGCCCCAATGAGACGCATGATCAAGCATACCGGTGAGGGTGCGGAAGACCAGAAGGAGCCATGAGATCATCCCTCAACGGTCCGCAGCGGAAGGTCAAAAAGTCAACAGACACAAGGCAGATGAGGTTTTCGCGGAGCACGGCCATGAAATCATTACACCACGGTCCGTTGGTGGAGGCCAAAAAGTCAACCCGGCCCAGGCGGATGAGGTTTTCGCGGAGCACGCGGAGTCTGAGGCCTGCCAGAGCTCACGATCTCAAGCTCGATTCGTTCGGCGATGTCGGCTTCAAGTTGAAGACGAGATCTGAGTTTGGCCAATACGAGCCGGTCCTTCGCCGAGAGCACTCCGTCCATCCACATGAGTTCCAGGTGTTCCCGGTAGAACTCAACACGCTCCGCCCGGTCGAGATTCGGAAGTGGTTTGACCTTGGGCATGGCCCCGCCAGCGAAGGCGAGCGCGACGCGCTCCAGGGGATGCAGCGCGAGCAGGAGCAATGCCGCCGCCCCAATGCCCAGATACGCGGAGCCGGAGAAGTCCGCGAAGAGCTCGGCCGCCGCCTCGCTCACCAGGAAGTACACAGCCACGAAGACTGCCGCTACCGTGCCTCGCTCCAGAGTTCGCTTGAATCGGACATCGATATCGAAAAGCGAATGCCTCACCACACCGTAGGTGACGATGAGAGCACCGAGAGTAGACCAGGCAGCGACCATCACGAAGATGGCCGCCCCGGCGTCCAGCGGATCACGGAACAGGGCAGTGGCACCACCGGTCACCGCAGAGAGAATCACCAGCGCCGCAAACATCCGTGCAGCCCGCCGATTCCCTGCTTCGGGCTCCCGAATGGCTCGAATCACCAAGTACCCGACGAGGGCGATCATCACCACGAACCACGCAGCGAAGACACCCATCTCACCATAGTTGAAGAGCGACGGGTCTATGGGCCTTGGTGCTCCCTCTCTCATCTGCAAGAACGCGGCAGCCACGAGGCAGCTGCATGCCGCAGGTGCGAAAAAGCCGAAGCTCACCAGCAGGAGGGTGGATCTCTTGCGACCCGCACCGCTTCCCAAGTAGTCGCGCACGAGGACGAAGGCAGGCACGATCAACGTCAGGTCGAAAAGCGTTGGCGCCACTCCAATCGGGCCCTTCCTGCTCCGCATATACGAGTCGAACATCGCCTGCGGCCCGAGGTCGGTGGGAGGGCCCGAGGGCGTCACCAGATTCGGGTCGAGTATCGCCCACACCACGACCGCTGCGACGGGGCCGAAGAAGAGGGCTGGGCCCAGCATCCCCCGGGGCAGCCAGGGCCGAGGAGCCGGATACACGGCTAGAAAGTAGAGGACCGACGCGGTAGCCAAGAGGCAAAGCGGTGGATACAGCGTCGTTCCGAGTCTCGCGACTTCGATGGTTGTGGCAGTCGGACCAGCAGAGAGGGCGACAAGCGAAAGTCCTCTCACCGACAAGAGAAGAGAAAACGCCCTTGCCTGTCGGCGTTCCGGGCTGAGCCACAACAGCCACCCCGAAAGCGCGAACATGAAGATCCCTGCAACAGCTGGAGCGTAGAACGGTGCCATGGTCGTTACGATCTCCTTTTGCGGGAGGCCGGTCCAGCTATTCCTGCCGACGCAATTCCGGCGCTGAGTGTGATCAACCAGGCGAGAGCGCCGACGATAAAGATCCGCTGCAACAGGCCGGCCGGGAACGTAGCGGGACGAGTGGCGATCATCGCCCCGTAGGCGACAGGGGTCACCACGCAGAGAGGTGCCAGAACTCGATACCCCGACGCCAGCATCCCGGATTGGGCGAGGCGAACCGTGATCACGATCATGGCGACGACCAAGGTCACTCCACCGACGACGCCCGAGACGGCGTGGATCCACCCCGAGGTGGTGAACTGCGGCGCTGCGTTGCTCGCGAACGCTGCCTTAATAGGATCGACCGTGAAGACGAGGCCCAGGAGTCTGGACACCACGTGCAGCGCGAAAAGCCCGCCCACTACCGACCGAAACGACAGGATTCCGTTGGTATCGAGTGCCCCGATGAGCGCTACGAGGCCCACAATCCCCCCGATCTGCGAGAGCGCCATCCACGGGGCGAACCCACCCAAAGCATACTCGCTGATAAAGTTCACAAAGGGGTGGTAACCCGTCGGCAAGACGTGCAGGAGGCCAAGAACGATGCCCTGCACCCCAAAGGCAGCGGTGGCGATGAGGGCGATCCGCCGTGCGTCCATAGACATCCAGGATCCTCTCTGCACATCGACATGCGTCATACCAAGCCTAAATGCTGCGAAACACCTCAATTCGCACTCGGAGTTGGTTAAACGTCAAGAAAGGTGTTGATAGGAAAAGGTTTCGCTTCGCTGTGTATCGATTCGTTTGGTGACCTTTCCCCGAAGTCTATCGTGCCCGCGGGTTAGGTGACAGGGTTTCGCGTTCCAGATCGGGGATGGTCCGGATTCACGTGGTAGAGCAGTTGCGAGAAGGCTGATCTCCCTGGCGAGTTGACTGTATCAGAGCGGAGAGC
>JBDHGR010000377.1:0-4933 GCA_039589815.1 Gemmatimonadota bacterium
ATCGAAGGACACCCGGTGATGCACCAGGAACCTGAGGAAAGTGAATTCAGGCGTGTTACGGTCATCCTCCCAACCATTCCTTCAACACTCCGCTCCCTCCTGGAACTTGGCCGAGAACATGACACTGGACTCGTCGAAATGGGTGGACTCAGCTTGCGCGTCGACAGGCCATTTTCCCTGGTGAGATCCGGAGATTCGATAATCGCCACCATTCAGGGGCTTTTCAGTCTGCCGGGTGCCACCTCGGATTCGGTTGGGATGCGACCGTAGTCGAGGTGGGCAGACGACTCTTCTGCACAAAACAGGGGTTTGCATCACGCCCGGTTCCCGCTTCGGCCTAAGATTGCGCTCACGCGCAGATCCTCATGGGTAACCTCACGCCTAACCAGCGTTCCCGTAAGGACCTACACCACGTTCTCTTTTGAGCAACAAGCGAACTGAAAACGGCCGTCCCGACACATTGTCGAGAAAGCCGCTTTTATATGGGCCTGGGTAGACTCGAGCCGGAGGCCGCTTCAGCGGCCGGAGACGATTTGGGCGTTTCCGCGGAAACGTTGATTTCGCTAATCTCGCCCTCAGGCATCGTTTCACGACGTTTCCGCAGAAACGCCGCAGATCCACTATCGACCTCACGCTTATCAGACCCCCACTGAATAGGCCAAATCACGGGATTTACCGGCCCAATGACCGGCCCAGTCGAAGTTTGGGGAAAGGCCTGCTTCTGACCCGCCACCCAAGAAGGTAGGCACAACCTCTTGCGTGGTTTTTTTGGCCGCGACACCCTGATACAGGGAATGAATCCCCATTAGACGGTTGCGGGGTTCACCTCGCAGGACGGCGCTCAGCGTGCGAACCGGGACGAGTCGCATTAGTGTCATGGGAACCCTGAAGCCTCACCGATAACCGCGATGAATGCTGAAACCCCGAGCCGCCACGAGATCACGGCCATCCTCGAGGAAGCAGACGGACTGAGCCACGAGGAAGTACTTCGGCGGCTCGCCCCTATCGTCTACGACGAGCTGCGGCAGCTGGCAAGCATACATCTAAAAAAGGAACATCCCGGGCACACACTCCAACCCACGGCCCTCGTGAATGAGGCATACCTACGGCTCGTCGGCACCTCCCAACCGCCATGGCGCACACGGGGGGCTTTCTTCGGCGCTGCGGCGCAGGCCATGCACCGGATCCTCATTGATCACGCGAGAAGACGCAGGCGGCAGAAGAGGGGCGGCGGGGCCGTGCCCGTGTCTTTAAGCCGGGCGGACCCCATTTCGTGGGACGAGCCGGAACGAATCCTGGCCCTCGATGACGCACTTCGACGCTTAGTAGAGGTGGACGCCCGGTCCGCCGAAGTGGTCAAGCTCAGGTATTTCGGAGGACTGAGTATCGCACAAGCGGCAGAGGCTTTGGGCGTCTCGGAGCGAACGGTGAAGAGGGAATGGAGCTTCGCCCGGGCGTGGTTGCGGCGCGAACTGGGCGAGGCTAGCTAGCATCGCGGAGAGCAGCCATGAACCAGACCGACCTGGACCGTGTGAAGCGGATCTTCCATCAGCTGAAGGAAGCAGCCGAACCGGAGCGCGAGGGATTGCTCAACACCCTTTGCGGCGAGGATGAGTCCTTACGCGCTCAGGTGGAGGCACTACTCGCGGCCGACGAGGCCGAATCCGATTTCCTCGATACTCGGGAAATCGAGGAGGTCCACGCCGTCCATGTAGCACAAGAGGCCGAACCGGGACCTCTGCTCGAAGGCCCGGGTTCAAGGATCGGACCTTATAAGCTCCTCCAGGTGATCGGCGAGGGCGGGTTCGGCGTGGTCTACATGGCGGAGCAGGAGACACCGATCCGGAGGCGGGTCGCCCTCAAGGTCGTCAAGCCGGGAATGGACACGAAGCAGGTCATCGCGCGCTTCGAAGCCGAACGCCAGGCGCTGGCGATCATGGACCATCCCAACATCGCCAAAGTGTTCGAGGCCGGCACGACGCCGACCGGCCGGCCCTACTTCGTCATGGAGCTGGTGCGCGGCATTCCCATCACCGAGTACTGCGACGAACAGAGGCTCGACACGAAGGAGCGACTGGCGCTCTTCGCCGACGTCTGCAGCGCCGTTCAGCATGCCCACCAGCACGGGATCATCCACAGGGACATCAAGCCATCGAACGTCCTGGTGACACTCCATGACGGCACACCGGTCCCGATGGTGATCGACTTCGGTATCGCTAAAGCCACGCACCAGAGACTCACCGAGCGAACGCTGTTTACAGAGTTCAACCAGTTCATCGGCACCCCGGCGTACATGAGTCCCGAGCAGGCGACGTACGAAGGGCTCGACGTGGACAGCCGGAGCGACGTGTACTCGTTGGGCGTACTCCTCTACGAGCTTCTCACCGGCACGACGCCCTTCGATAACGCCCTGATGAAACGGGCCGCCCGTCAGGAAATCCTGCGCATTCTGAAGGAGGAGGAGCCACCGAAACCGTCTACACGCATCAGCGCGATGGGCAAGGCGTCGGCGACAAATGCCAGCCTGCGCCGGTTGGACACGGTCAGCCTCGTCCGCCTGCTCCGCGGAGACCTGGACTGGATCGTCATGAAAGCCCTCGAGAAGGACCGGCGCCGGCGGTACGGGTCCGCGGTGGACATGGCCGACGACATCAACCGCTACTTCAACCACCAGCCAATCCTGGCCCGGCGTCCGAGCCGCATCTACAGAGCCCGCAAGCTCTTCCGCAGGAGGCGCGGCCCGGTCATGGCAGCAGCTGCGATGGTTCTAGCCCTGATGGCTGAAATCGCGTACGTGAACCTTCGGCCTGTCCAGGCGCCAGCGACCGCAGCGTTGAACGGGTCACTCGGGCCAGTCGCGCGCATGCTCTTCTCAGAAGATCGATTTTGTAAGATCTCCGGCGCGCGCCCGTCGCCGGACGGAACCCGCGTCGCCTACAGCGACGAGTGCACCGATGGCGCTGTCTACGTCCGCGACCTCGAATCAGGGGAGATAACGAGGGTCACGGACAAAGGTTACCACATCGGAGCCGTCTGGTCTCCCGATGGGACCAGGCTGGCCGTCGCGGACCTCAACGCGAACGTGAACGGGAGTCGCTCTCCGCTGAAGATCATCGACCTGGAGTCCGGCGATGTGGAGATGCCGCCCGGGCTCGAGGAGATGTGGTTCGTCCACGACTGGTCGCCTGACGGCGAGTGGCTCGCGGGAGAACTCAACGGCGATGAGGTCGCGTTCTCGCTCAGGACTGGGGAAGTCATCACGCTCGTGTCGGACAGCGAGCGTGGCATGGGCCGCGCGGACTTCTCACCTGATAACCGGTTCGTGGCGTATTCCGGTCTCGGCGACGAAAGCCCGGACATCTGGGTGACGGCGCTGGATACCCGTGAGCGATTCCGCCTCACCAGCGGTCCCGGCTTTGAGGGGGCGCCGCAGTGGTCTCCCGACGGCCGGACCCTTGTCTACCGTGGCCAGGACGGTCTTTGGGCGATCGGGACGGCAAACGGACGGGCCGTCGGACAACCGCGCCTCATCCGGACGAACGCCGGCCATCTGGCCGCTTGGTCCGAGCATGGCGCTTACACCCTCAGTGCCAACCGGCTCGGCATCACCTACCGGATCCCGGTCGACCCCATGACCGCGGAGGCGGCTGGAGCTCCTGAGAGCATGCATGAGTTGGATGGCCTCGACTGGTTCGCCTGGTCTCCGGACATGGAGCGAATGGCGGTCGCGGATCTGGGCGACTGGGAACACATGCTCCTGATGCGGCGAGGATCCGTCACTGCCCTTCCCTTAGGCGACAGCTACCAGATAGCGACGCTATGGTGGGCACCCGACGGAAGCGAAGTCCGATTCACCTTTCGCACGTACGGTCAAAACGACAAGCGGCAAACCGTCATGGCCCTCGACCCTGTCGATGGCACGATGCGGGAGCTATTCCCGCGCCGGGCTTCCATCCACCACATCCACGTCTCTCCCGACGGTCGCCGGATGGTGTTCCTGCGGGGCCCGGGAACGGTGGGAGGACCGAACGAGCTGGTGGTTTCCGATCTGGGCGACCCGAACGGCGGGAAGGTTCTCGCATCGGAATCCGATCCTGAAGGCCAGTTTTCCCTCCACTACGGGCAGCCCGCCTTTTCCCCCGACGGATCGCAAATCCTGTTCGTTCGCCAGGACCGGATGGCGTCTGTCGCAAAACCCGTGGGCCTATACGTGATGCCCAGCGATGGAAGCGCTCCAGCACGCCTCGTCACCACGGCGCCGATTATCGCCCGCGCGACCTGGGATCCAAGCGGCCGATTCATCGCTTTTCAGGAAATGGATTTCCCTGCGCGGACCAGCACCGTGTCCATCGTGTCTGTCGAGACCGGGGTGAAACGCGAGATCCTGCCGAAGATCAGCATGGACGAAGCCCTGAGGCTGCGGACCTGGTCGCCGGACGGAGAATGGATCGCATTCTCTCGGACCACGGGTGACACGGAGATGTGGGTGACCAACGACCTGTTGGGTGAGAAGGAGCGATAGAGGCACCGCGAACAACAACACCGTTTCCCGAAGGTCCGCCTGCCGGAGAGGGCGACGCAGAGAAGTTTTCGCCCTCAAGCAGGACAGTTTGAGGGCCGAAGGGCGAGCGGAAGGAATCGGGATCCGAAAATGAGGATCCCGCCCGGTCTCATAAGACCCAGCGGGGCAATCCCTTCCAACATGGGCCTGGATAGACTCGAGCCGGAAGCCGCCGAGCGGCTGGAGACGAGTGAGGATGGCCCGGAGGGCCACTACAGGTCCACTACCGACCTCACACTTATCAGGCCCACACGAATTAGGCCAAATCCCGGCAATTTGCCGTACTTTCACGGGTAGGACGGTCGGGTAGCCCGGGCGGTTGCCCGCCCGAGCCCCCTCAGATCCGAGCATGGAGATTTCCACCACTCGGCT
>JBDHGR010000378.1:0-4917 GCA_039589815.1 Gemmatimonadota bacterium
GGGGGGTTTCCCGGGCGGTAGCCCAAAGGGCCGGGCCCGGCGGTCCCGGGCCCGGCCTGGCAAACCCTCAGTCGCCGGCCTTCAGCTTTTGGATCTCCTCGGTGATCCGTGGGATCACCTCGAAAAGATCTCCCACGATCCCATAGTCGGCGACCTGAAAGATGGGTGCGTCGGGGTCCTTATTCACGGCGACGATGGTTCCGGACGTGCGCATCCCCGCCAGATGCTGGATGGCTCCGGAGATTCCCAGGGCGAAATAGAGTTTCGGCGCGACGGTCTTCCCCGTCTGGCCGACCTGCTCGGCGTGGGGCCTCCACCCCGCGTCCACCACGGCCCGCGAAGCCCCAAGAGCCGCATCGTCCCCGAGCGCATTCCTCAAGTCTTCCAGGAGCCCCCAATTCTCGGGCCCCTTCATCCCCCTGCCGCCGGTGACCACCACTGAAGCCTCCGCCACATCCTTCGAACCGCCCCCGGACGGCTGAAACTCCTTGAGTCTCATGGTCCAGGCGCCAGGATCCAACTCCGACGGCTCGAAGGGTTCCACCCCACCTCCGGCCGGGATTTCCTGGGCCGGGAATACATTGGGGCGGATGCTCAGCAGGGCGGGAGAGGCCGTAAAAGTCACCGACGCGAAAGCCTTCCCGGCAAAGACCGGCCGGACTGCGACGATCCCACCTTCCTCCACCCGAAAGTCCGTGACGTCAGAGGCCAACGGCACATCCAGGAGCGCTGCCACCCGAGGGGAAAGATCCTTCCCCTGAGCCGTGGCAGCGAACACCACCCCACGGTACCCACCTGACTTCACGGCTTCGCTCACCACCTGCGCATAGCCCTGGGGATGATAGTCTCCCAACGCCTCCGCTTCGGTCGTCAAAATCTTGTCTGCGCCGAAACGACCCATATCGGAAGCGCCAGCCGACACCCCGGAGCCCCCTATCAGGAGGGCGTGGGCCGTGCCCCCCAAACCCTCGGCAATGCGAGCGGCCACGGAGACCACTTCGCAGGATACTCCCCGGATGTTCCCTTCCCTCTGTTCAACAACGGCGAGGACGTCGCCCATGTCCCTCTCCCTTGATCGTATTCCATTCTTGTCTGGGGTCCCGGCCTCAGGCCTGAGGACCCAGTCGACGAATCCCTTGGGATCCTAAAGAGCCTTTGCTTCTTCCCGAAGCAACCGCACCAACTCTGGAGCCGTCTCCGCTCCCTCCCCCACCACCCTTCCCGCCGGTCGCTCGGGGGGGTAAGCAAGGTCCCGAACGATCAGACGGGATTCCCCGCCCTGAGCTTCTTTCTCCTCCAGCGGTTTTCGCTTCGCCGCCATGATGCCCTTGAGGGACGCATAGCGGGGTTCGTACTTCCCTTTGGTCAGCGTCACTACGGCCGGGAGGTCCATCTCGATCATCTCCGCTCCTCCCTCCACCTCCCGGCGGCAGGAGAGGGTCTCTCCGGCCAGATCGAACTCCGACACCGCGGTGGCACACGGCAGGCCCATGAGGGTGGCGGCCATGGGTCCCACCTGCTGTTGGTCCATATCCGCCCCCTTCATGCCGAAGAGGATGAGGGAGGCTTCCATTCCTCTCAACTCTGCTGAGAGGGCCTTCGCAGTGGCCAGGGCGTCCACCCCCGGATTCCCCTTCAATAGGACGGCCTGGCCGGCTCCCATGGCCAGTCCCTGGCGAAGGGTTTCCTGCGTTTCATCCCCGCCCATGGACAAGAGGACGACCTCACCGCTGCCGGCCTCTTCCTTGATCTGAAGAGCGGCCTCGATGGCAAACTCGTCATAGGGGCTGACGATGAACTTCACACCGTTGGGATCGATGGAAACCCCGTCCTCACCCAAACGGATTTTCGTTTCTGTGTCAGGCGTGCGTTTGATGCATACGACGATTTTCAAGGATCTGCTCCCTTCAGGGCAGGGTCGACAGAAAGAACAGGCCGGAATCTAGAAGGGGCCGCGCTTCGCTTCAACTCATCTCCAATGCCTGGGAGTCTTTCCAGGGAAGGGGTAGGGCTCCCGGGCCCGTTAAAGGGTGGCTCCCAGGATGGCAAACCCCGTGGCAGCCACCAGACCCGCGAGAAGGGCGTAAGGTAGTTGGGTCCGGACGTGATCGATGTGGTCGGTGGCAGAGGCCATGGATGAGATGATCGTCGTGTCGGAGATGGGGGATGAGTGGTCCCCGAAGATCCCCCCGGCCAGGGACGCGGCTACGAACGGAGCCAGGGGGAATCCCATGACCTCCGCAGCCGGTACGGCGATGGGAAGCATGATGGCGAAGGTCCCCCAGGAGGAACCGATGGAGAAAGCGATCCCTGCCGAGACCAAGAAGATCAGAGGCAGGAAGGCCACAGGTGGGAGGACACCCCGGGTGACCTGGGCCACGTACTCACCCGTCCCCAACTCCACCGCCACATCCCCCAGAGTCAGGGCAAGGAGGAGAATCAGGGCCAGCGGGACCAGGCCACCAGCTCCCTTCAAGCCCGTTCGGGTAAGCTCGTCTACCGACGCGCCCTTTTGAAGAAGAAGCAGAATCCACGCAACGGCGAGCCCGGAGAGGACGGCCCATAGAACACTGGTTGACCCCGACCCTTCAGTGAGGCTCCCATTCCCGGTCAAGAGAAGTGAGATCGGCATCATGGCCACCATGACCACGATGGGGATCACCATGTTCAGCGCCCGCGGAGGGATAGTCTCGTTGGGCGTGGGTGAGAGGATGGACTCGTCGATCATGGGCTGGGCTTCGGGCCAGAGCAACTCCCCTGATCGAGTCCTCTCCTCGGCCTTCTTCATGGGCCCGATGTCCAGGCCCCAAATGACTGTGGCCAGGGCCAGGAGGACGGCCGCCATGGCGTAGAAGTTAAAGAAGATCGATTCCAGGAAGAGGCCAATGGGGTTCTCCACACTCAGCGAGGTAAGGATGGCGAGGTTGTAGGCACCCCAGGCGTTCAGTGGAATGAGAATACAGATGGGTGCAGAAGTGGAGTCAATCAGATACGCCAACTTCTCCCGAGAAGTCTTGAAGCGATCGAATAGCGGCCTCGCCACCGACCCGGCCACGAGGACGGTGATGTTGGACTCGATGAAGATGATGACACCCAATGTCCAAGCCAGGAGCTGGGCCTTCCGACCGGAATCCACCCACCGCCGGCTCTCCAGGTATTGCACAAAACCCTTGACCCCGCCGGACGATTCGACGGTGGCGATGAGTGCGCCGATGACAAGGGTAAAAAGGATGACTTTGGCGTCTCCGGCGTCGGACAAGACCGCCACCGAACCGTCGATGGACCGGGAGAGCCCTACCAAGGGATTCCAACCCTCCAGGATGGAGTAACCCAGCCAGATTCCACCTGCCAGGGAGAGGTAGACCTGCCTTGAGATTATTGCCAAACCGATGGCGAGCAGGGGGGGAAGAAGGGAAACCCAAGTGGGATCAGTCATCCGGTTTTGATCTCCGTGTTCACGTCCGACTCCAAGGCCCTCGCCCAAACCCCGGCTGGCTTGCGAATCATCGGGGTCACCGGGGTCTACCCGATACCTCCGGGTGTCCTCGGAGATAGAACCGCAGGGGCCAGTCGACAGCTTGGCTTATTCCGATCCGACCCGAAACCCCGACATCCCGGTCTCGGATCGGCCACCCGGAAGAAAGCGTCAGCGGGTCTTCCGTAAAAACGTGGCCGTTCACTCTCCCGGAGACACCCAACGCCTCCCCGAGCCGACCCGGCCCGGAACAAAGGGGTCTCCTTCCACTTCGTCGCTTCACCATGTGTTCCACGCCGGAGACGGGATCCAAAGCCCTGAAGAGGACCGCGCCAGGAAACCCGGCCTCTTCCGTTACCACGTTGAGGCACCAATGGATCCCATAACTTCGGTACACATAGGCCCGACCCGGAGGACCAAACATGACTGAATTCCGTTGGGTCCTCCCGATGCGGGCGGCGGCGTGGGAGGCCGGATCGACGGCGCCGATATACGCTTCCGTTTCAACGATCACACCCTCAACCCCCACCCCGTCCAGGGTGGACCGTAACCGGCAGCCGAGAAGATCCCGGGCCACATCGGCGGTCTTTCGACGGAAGAATCTCAGGGGGAGGATCTTCGAATCCCCCCTGGAAGGAGAAGAGCGCCACGCCCACGGCGTGACGCTCCTGGAAGAAGAGTGGTCTGGACCTCCGGCAGCGGTGCCGATCTTCCCGTCGCCACGGGAACTCAGAGCGTCCCCTCCGTCACGAGAGATTCTCCTCGGCTTTCGTTCCGCCGGTCCGGCCCCTCCCCCGGGTTCCCCGGCCGGCCCGGCGCCGAGATTGGGATCCCCTCTTTTCAGGACCTTCGTCCTGGGCTTCCCCCTCCGCCCGTTGGCTCCGCCTACCCAGATCAGCCTTCCAGCCCTCCAGGAGCTGGTCCACCCGGCTCGCACGGACCACCGACCTCAGGCGGTCCGGCTCATTATGAAGGACCTCGAAGAGCCCGGCACCGAACTCTTCCACCAGGCGTTCGGCCGTCTTGCTTCCGACCCCCTTATAGGAATTCGTCAGGTACCGGATCAGGGCCGGACCGTCGGTGGGCAAGCCCAGAGCCCCGATGTCGAGAGGCCCACCCGGAGATGACGGTGCTTCCTCAGCCAGCATGGTCTCGGATCGACCTCTGACCTTCGCCCGCCGGGACCGTGGAGTCCGAGAGGCGGCGGATCGTCCCTCCTTCCCCGCCCTGCCCTCATCTTCCACATCCGGCGAGGGCGGTACTGAGGGAGAGGCCGGAGGCCCCACACCGGGCACCACCTGGCCCTCCAGGAAAGGCGGCGGACCCTCTTTCTGCTTCTTGCCCCGTGACCCGCCCCGTCGCACACCCAGACCACCCCGGCTCGATGGATCTCCTTTTCGAGCCTCCGGGCTCTCCTCAGGTTCGCTCGCGGTTCCGGCGTC
>JBDHGR010000379.1:0-4915 GCA_039589815.1 Gemmatimonadota bacterium
GACCTGAGCTGCGGAGTGTGCTGACGGGGGGCTCGGTAGGCGCAGGGACCGGGAGACGAACCATTCGCGTCCGGGAGTGGTTGGTGGTGGGGCAGATCGGGCTCACGGCGGGGCTCCTCTTCGGAGCAACCCTTTTGACCAGGAGTTTCGCCGAACTGGTCAGGGTGCCGCCGGGGTTCAGCACCCGGAACACCCTCACCTTTTCGGTGGAGCTTCCCCGGGTGGCGGACAGGGATCCAAGAGAAGCTGGGGACTTCTTCGAAGGGCTCCGCAGCCGGCTTGGATCCCTCCCCGGCGCTCTGGATGCCACGGTCGCCAGCGACCTTCCCTTCACGATCTGGAACAACTACAAGGGATTCAGGCCCCTGGAGATGGATGCAGAAAGGGAGGACGTCCCTTCCGTCGAGAGTCGGACAGTGGCCGCGAATTACTTCGATGTCATGGGAATCCCACTCCTCTCCGGGCGCACTTTTTCGTCGGAGGACGGATACGACGGACCCCTGGCTTTCGTGGTGAACCGGCAAATGGCCGAGTTCCTCTGGCCCGGGGAGGACCCCTTGGGGCGCCAGGCGGAGATTTCCCTTCGTCGTGAACCGGCCACCGGCACCGTGGTGGGGGTCGTAGCCGATATCCTGGATGACGGGCCCAGGGGGGAGCATGAGCCTCGCTTCTACCTCTCCTACGAGCAGGATCCCAAGACCTGGGGATCCATCATTCTCACCTCCAGTGTAGAGGCCCTGTCTTTGGTTCAGCCGGCCCGGCGGGCTGTGGGAGAGCTGAACGGCCGTGTGCCGGTGACGGAGGTCGTCACAATGGAGGCCTTGGTGAGAGAAAGCACCTTCGCGGAGCGTGTCCTTTCCGGCCTGGCAGCGGCGTTCGGATCCCTGGCCCTCCTCCTCGCCGCCGTGGGGATCTACGGGGTCATGGCCTACAGCGTATCGGAGCGGAGGAGGGAGATCGGAATCCGCACAGCCCTGGGGGCAAAGAGGAGCGAGGTCACGGGCCTGGTCATGCTCCGAGCCTTCCGCATGTCACTTGTAGGCGCTTTCGGGGGAATGGCCTTGGCCCTGGCCTTCGGGCAGGTTCTGGCCAGTCTTCTCTTCGGCGTCACCCCCCGGGACCCAGTCTCATTCCTCATCACCTTCACGGTGCTGGGAGGCGTGGCCCTCCTGGCGGCTTGGGTCCCGGCCCAACAGGCGGGACGGGTGGATCCCATGGTGGCTATGCGGGCCGAGTGATCCCGAACGCCCTCAACCAGACCTTTCTCCGCCGGCCACAAACGTATCCCCAGGTGCCTGCGCGTCCCTATGCAGGGCACCTGATCCGCCCACCACCGGAAGCAACCTCAGTACGGGACCCCGGGATCGTACTGGAGGACTCAACTACTCGGACCTCCCCACACGAAGCGGGAACGGCGCAAAGCGACTCCAATTGACTCGAGGGTCTGGGGGAGACCATGCAGAAAAGGTGTCTGATCCTGAGCTGTCTGCTCCTTCAAGCCGGGTGCAGTGGAGAGGTCGCCCGCTCCCCCTCAACAGTCATCTTCGACGACTCGGCAGGGGTGAGGATGGTCACCTCCACCACCCCCGCTTGGTCAGCCTCATCAGGGTGGAAAGTCGGTCCAGAGCCGGCCCTCCGGATCGGAGAGGTGGTGGGGGCTCCCCCTTACATTTTCTCCGGCGTGGTTGGGGTCCGGCTCTTCGGCGACTCCCTGGTGGTGGTGGCAGATGGAGGAAGTCTCGAGCTTCGGTTCTTTGATCTTGAAGGACGGTTCCTGAGGTCGGTCGGGGGGGAGGGAGGAGGCCCGGGGGAATTCCAATCCATGGAGGACCTTCTTGGGTGCTACCCGGACTCGGTTGTGGTGCTTGACCAGAGTGGTGGCCTGACGACGTTCTCCCTGGACGGAGAATTCACTCGTCGGTCCCCGGTATACAGCACGCCGGGTGGACCGCGACCCCCCTACCGGTTTTCCTGCGGCTCCGACGGCCTGATAATCGTGAACGGATCGGGTAGCCGGGGGTTTCCAAGGCCCGATGGCCTCTTCTGGAATCGATCGCATGTCTTCATCGGCCGACTACCCCAGGGAGCCAGCGTGGACCTCGGGGAGTATCCCACAAGCCAGCATTGGGGCACCCAGGGTGTGAGCCGGCTCCACCCGTTCGGGAGGATGACCACCTTCGCCGTGGGAGGGGGAGAGGTCTACCTGGGTATCGCCGAGGGGCACGAGATCAGGGTCTACGATTCGCTGGGGGGGCTGACCCGGGTGATCCGCTGGCTCGGAGAGAGCCTTCGGGTCGGCGCCAAGGAGGTGCAAGAATACGTGGAGTGGGCGGTCCAACGAGTGGCAGCCGGAGCCCAGCCGGGAATGAGGCGGTACCTGGAGGAGATGGAATGGCCTTCCACCGAGCCTTCCTACCGGGACCTTTTCGTGGATGAGGCGGGGAATCTCTGGGTTTTGCGTTTCGATTCCATTGGGGACAGTGACCAGAGATGGTGGGTTTTCGATAAGGCGGGGATGTGGCTGGGCCAGATATCCCTCCCACACGGATTCATGCTGACGGATGTGACGCGGAACTTTGTGGTAGGGATCGAGACCGATGAACTCGGGGTGGAAAGGGCGACCCTGTACGAGCTCCGGAAAACCCAGTAATCAGCGGGGAAGCCCGCCAACCAGCCACTTCCCCGCCTGGTTCATCCTGCGCAACCTGCGGCTGCCAATGGATAGGGCCGCCCCAATCTGCCTTTCGGTGAACCTTGCGTCTCGACATCTACAATGCCTCATAGTCGCGTTTCTCCCTGATTTTCATTTTTCTTTTTGAAACAAAAAGAAATCAAACCCGTACGGTGATCGAAGGCCGGGGATCCACTGGACCTCGATTCCCTACAAGTCAGCCAAAGGAGGAGGGCCGTGGGCCGCGGAGAGGGACTGAGCCAACTCGAGCAGTACGTACTCCTTTGCCTGATTCGCCTGGGGGACGAGGCCTACGGGGTGCCCATCCACGAAGAGGTCGAGGACCGCATCTCCAGGTCCGTGTCCATCGCAACCGTCTACAGCGCGCTGGAACGACTGGAAAAGGACGGGCTGGTGACCTCCCACCTCTCCGCCCCCCTCCCGGAGAGGGGTGGACGGGCCAAGCGTCTCTTCCGGTTGTCCGCAGAAGGCGCCACCGCCCTCCAGCGGGCACAACGGGTGCATGACCGGATGTGGGAAGGCGTGGACCTGAAAGCCGCGGCGGGGTCGTAGATGACCTCTCTCAGTGACAGCTCCCTTTCCCGAGCGCCGCGGCTTTGGCGCCGTCTTCTCAGTTCGGTGGCCACCGAGGCGGACAGCGCCTATTTGCTGGACGATCTGGAGGAGCAGTTTCGCCTCCTGGCCCGGCGAGAAGGCCTGGCGGAAGCCCGTCATTGGTACCGGAAACAGGCGCTCATCTCCCTCGTTCCACTCACCAGACGCCGGTTCGGGGCGGCTTGTGCCGCAGTCCCGGGCGCGCTTCGCACAATCAGGGGACAAACCATGTCCGACTTCCTCCACAGCCTCCGTCTACTGAGGAAGAATTTCGGTACGACCGCCGCCGCCGTTCTTTCGCTGGTGATCGGGATCACCCTGAGTGCCACCATTTTCAGCGTGGTGGACTGGCTCTGGCTCAACGCGTCGCCCTTTTCCGAGCCCAAGCAGATCGTTCGGCTCTTCGCCGCTGATCCAGACGGCACCTGGGACCAGTTCGCCTACTCCGATTACGAGGTTATCAGGGATCAGACTTCCACCATGGAAGCCCTGGCTGCCGCGGAGTTCCGAGGAGGGCTGATGACGGGACGGGACGGGACCAGCCGCATGCTCTTGGTGGAGGTCACCTCCCGGAACTACTTCGACGTACTCGGCGTGGGACCATCCGCCGGAATCCTCTACCACTCCAGTGACGATCCCGGAACCGTCGCCGAGCCCGGGTTGGTGATCAGCCATTCGCTCTGGGAGCGTGAGTTCGGGCGTGACCCCCAAGTGGTGGGTGGCCCCATCCAGCTCACCGGACGTTCCTACACGGTCCTGGGAGTCGCCGCCCATGGGTACACCGGGATCCGGCGGATGGCGTCGGCGGACGTCTTCTTCCCGTTGGAGACCTGGGTGGGACCGACGGCACCAGACACCCGGCTGGGTGGGGCATTCCATCCTTTGGGCCGCATCGCATCGGGCACCGACCTGGAGCAGGTCCGAGCCGAGGTCGAGGGGTTGATGAACCGGCTGGATATCAGGGACGCGGCGACCCAAGCCCTCTCTGAGGCGGTGGTCATCACCGACGCCGACTATCAGACTCAGAACTACGGTGGCGCCGGCGCACTTCTCCTCGCTCTGGTGGCAGCGGTGCTCGTCATTGCCTGCGCCAACGCTGCCGGGCTGCAGTTAGCGCGTACCCTTGTGCGGCAGCAGGAGATGGCGATCCGGGTCGCCTTGGGCGGGAGGCGGAATCGGCTGATCCGCCAGCTTCTCGTGGAAGGTCTGGTAGTATCGGCCATCGCTCTGGTCCTGAGTCTTGGACTCTGCAAGGCCCTTCTCGACGCGCTGCCCAGCCTCCTGCCACCCCAACCTACCTACATGGAGTGGGGATTCGGGCTCGATGCCCGGGTCGTGGCCTTCACGGTGGTCCTGGCTCTGATCTCGGCTTTCATCTTCAGCCTGCCTCCGGCACTCCGAGCATCACGGCCGGACATGGTGGGCGTGCTCAAAGGGAAAGACCTGAGCATGGGCCAATCCGGGAAGCCAGTCCGAGGGTTGAGCGTGCTTGTGGTAGCTCAGCTCGCTCTCTCGCTGATCCTCGTCTCCACCACAGCCCTTCTCTTCCGAAGCTTCCTCAACACCCAATCGGCCGACCTGGGCATCGAACGCAAGGACGTGCTCGTATCGTGGATCATGCCGAGGGTG
>JBDHGR010000380.1:0-4913 GCA_039589815.1 Gemmatimonadota bacterium
ATCTCCCGGGCCATGACAGAGGCGGGAGGCGGTCGCCTCACCCAGACGGGCGTGGCTATGGGCACCATGTCCTATATGAGCCCGGAACAGGCCTCCGGAGCCGCCGAATTGGACTGTCGCTCCGATCTGTACAGCCTCGGTTGCGTCCTCTTCGAGATGTTGGCGGGGGAGGTTCCCTACGAGGGTCCTACCCCCCAGGCCGTCCTTGCCAAGAAGCTGGTGGAACCTCTCCCCAGCCTTGAATCATTGGGCGCCTCAGCGCCGCCTACTGTGGGGGGTGTGCTCACCAAGGCCCTCGCCAATGAGGCGGCGGACAGGTTCGAGAGTTCAGAGGAGTTCCGCCAAACTCTCACGAGGGCTGTCACGACCGTGGCCATAGAGGAGGATGCTCGGCGGCGGAGGAGGGCAAGGCGAATTCAAACCGCGGCAATCGGTGTGGCCGTGATCTCGATGGCCGGCGCCGGGGGGTGGTTATCGAAAACGTTGAGCGGGCCAGCCATCGAGCGACTGGCGGTCCTGCCGGTTGCCACTCCCCTCAACACCCCCGAGCAGGAGCACCTTGTCCACGGAATGTTCAATGGCTTGATCACGGAATTGGGGCAGGCCGGGATCAGGGTCATCGGCAGCGTCCAATCCATGATGCAGTATCAGAATACCGAGATGACCGTGAGGGAAATCGCTCAGGAGCTTGGCGTCGACGCGGTCCTTCAATCCTCGGTCTTCTGGGTCGGAGACAGTGTGGGCATCACGGCCAATCTGGTGGACGGGCTGAGCGAGGAATACCTGTGGTCCCAATCCTACAGCGAAGCTTCCCAGAACGTCCTCGCTCTATACCGACAGGTTACGCGGGCCATCGCCGGCGAGATTCACCTGGCCCTCACGCCCCAGGCGGAGGCTCGCCTGGCCACCACCCGACCGGTCAACCCTCAAGCACACGAGGCTTATCTCCAGGGTAGGTTCCACGCTTCACGACTCACCCAAGTCGACCTGGAGACTGCGATTCAGTACTACGAGCAAGCTCTGGATTTCGATTCGGCCTATGCCCCGGCCCATGCCGGGATCTCCTGGGCTTGGATCGCACTCCAACAGGTGGGCTATCTCCGGCCCGAGGAGGCGGTGCCGCAGGCCAGGGCGGCGGCCCTGAGGGCGATGGAGTTGGACAGTACCCAGGCCGCGGTCCGGCACACCCTGGGAACGGTTCGGTGGAGCGAGTGGGACTGGGAAGCGGCAGAGGCAGCCTACCGCAGGGCCATTGAGATCAACCCTGGCTATGGCGACGCCCGGGCCGATTACTCCCACCTCCTGCTGGTTCTGAAGCGATGGGAGGAAGCCATCGCCCAGGTGGACACTGCCCTGTCCTATGATCCCTTCAACGTGAAATTCCAGGCATTTAGGGGGGTCGTGCTCCTGAATTCGCTGAGAACCGAGGAGGGCATCGCACAATTAGAGGAGGTCCTTCGGGTATGGCCGAACCATCCCATCGCTCTGATTGTCTTACCCGAGGCTTCCCACGTTCTTGGCCGACACGACGAGGCTGTGGATCAGTTGGTCGAGCTCTATACTGTCCTGGGAGATCAGGAGGTTGCCGATGTCCTGCGACGGGGGTATGCCGGGGGCGATTACCCGGAAGCCATGCGCGGTGCAGCAGAGATTCTGGAGGCACGGGCCGCTTCTTCCTTCGTTCCCCCCACCTTCGTCATGAGGCTCTACGCCATGGCCGGGGACAGGGAGAAGACTCTGGAGTGGTTGGAGCGGGGGTATGCCGCCCACGAGCCGGATGCACCGTACATGGGCGGCAACCAAATCCTGGAGTTCGTCTCCGGGGAACCCCGATTCCAGCAACTACTTCGAAGGCTGAACCTTCCTGGGTGAGTAGTCCGGCGGGAGACGGCCTGGATGAAAGAACGACGGGGCTGTGCATTATCCCTTTCCTGTTTCGTCAACGGGACTGATGCACAACAAACCGTTCTGGCATCCGGTTCCCGGAAGAAACCAAAAAACGGAGCCCCTTCATGATGAGTCTGCTTCTCCTCCCCTCAGTCGTGCTCCTCTCTTCCCTACTCTCACCCCTTCAGGAACTTGGCCCCCAAGTCGGAACAGGAGACCCTTTGAATGGAACTGGGTGGGAGCTTTTTGCTTACCGCCGGAGTCACCCTCCCGAGTGGTTGCATTTCCGAGTGGAGTATTCCCAGGGGAAGCTCACAGGTTTCGGTGGATGCAACGAATTCGCAGGCTCCTACAGCGGATCGGGAGAGAGACTCGAAATCCTGGATGTGGAATGGGTGGACGACCAGCAGTGTGCGGAGCCCGAAGGGATTATGGAAGAGGAGTCGTTTCTCTTCGTCTTCCTTCAGGCGGGGCGCCGGTTCCGGGTCAAAGAGGCCGACCCAAAACGCTTTCTCATTTTCAGGCCAGACGGTGAAGCGCTCACGTTCGATCCGATGGGGTCACGAAGCCTGTATCCTAACCCCGCCCCTTCCTGACGGAGCCCGAGGCCTGATCCCTGAGGGGGAGGAGAAGTAGTAGGATCCAACATTCATCCCAACACCCCCCTCGAACCTGCCCGTCCTGCTGGATTTGACAGCGCCCTGCTAAGCCGTTGACCTGGAAAGGTCTCGTGGGTTCGAGCCGAGGGACAAGAGAGGTTAGGAAAAGCCCTGGGGCAGATCCCCGAGACGACCGAGGATCCCGTCGGGACCGCAGGTCAGTCCCTCGCGCTCCGTTTCAGCTGAAACGTCCCTCCCGGTTCGGATGAGCAGGGAGGGTCTTTTTCTTTAAACCGGTTCCACGGGTATTCCCGCCCAAACACCTCTTCCAACATTTCGCCTGCGGCCCTTCCTTGGAGGAGATAAGCAACGGACTACCCGTGCGTTTTGCAGCTCTCTTCCCGGCCAACCGGGACTACTGAGGTCCCAGCATCCGAAACGCCCTCAACAGTGGCATGATTCTTGACTTTTTCGGGTCGTTGAGGCATCTGTCCTTGCCTTTTTAGTGGGACCCTCTGATCTGAACGAGCGGTGCTCCGCGGCTGCGGGCGGGATGTTGGAGGAATCCCCGAGCCGGGTGTCTGCGGGAACCCCTGGTCGTTCTCACAACTGCTTGTCGGTCGAACGAGCTGTAACACATGATCAATGCGAAACGAACACTTCTGATCTCACCGCATTCGGACGACATCGAACTGGGGGCTGGAGGCACCGTTTCGAGGCTGCTGCGCGACAAGTGTGAGATTCGCTGGGTGGTCGTAAGTCAGCCGGAAGAGAGTCGACTTCTCGAGCAGCAGGCGGTTTTCAAGGACCTGGGACTCACGAACTTCGAGTTTTATGGCTATCGAGATCGTCTTCTGGAGCTCGATCGGGGAGAGATCCTCGATCGCTTGGATGCCGAGAGTGATACGTTCAAGCCGGATCTGGTGATTGGGCCTCCGAACGACCTGCATCAGGACCATCAGACTGTTTTCAACGAGATGTCGCGAGCTTTCCGCACCACAGCGTCTCTGATCTGCTACGAACCCTGGATGAACCAATCGTTTTCCCCGCAGCTGTATTTGCCCATCGAAGCAGCGGACCTGGCAGCGAAGCAGGCCATGGTGGGTCACTACTCCACTCAAAGCAGTAAGGTTTACACGGACAATGGGTACTTGCGCAGTCGTGCGGTTCTGCGTGGCGAACAGTGTGATTCAGAGTTTGCTGAAGCCTTCGAGGTTCTGAGGTGGATATCATGAGCGATCCCATACCCTGCTCACTCAACGATCTGTGCTCGGGTGGGATCACGTTCATCATGCCGGGTGTGCTGGCGGGGCCGGACCAGAAACCATCCGACAAGTATATTCGCTTGTTCCTGAAGCAATACAGAGGACGTGCAATAAGCGACCTGACGATCGTGACGACGCAGGAGATCTGCGACGTGCTTTCCGCCGAGGGCGTCGACGAGACCTTCGTGTTGGCCCCTCAACCCAAAGTTCGCTTTGCGCGATTGATCAACGAGCGGCGGCCGATTCAACCCCTTATCCATGACTCGGTGACGATCCTTGATCCCGATACGGTGGAGATCGGTCGGGACGTAACGATCTACCCCAATGTGGTGATTTATGGAGACACGGTGATTGGCGACAACGTGACGATTCATGCCAACAGCGTCATTGGGTTTCCGGGGTTTGGACCGGTCTGGGACGAGGCGGAACAGGAGTGGGTCATGTTTCCGCAGGTCGCCCGCGTAGTGATCGGGGACCGAGTCGAGATCGGTGCCTGCACTACGATTCAGAGGGGGGCGCTGGAGGATACGGTGATCGAGACTGGTTGTCGCATCTCGGATCATGTGCGTATCGGTCACGGAGTCAAGATCGGCGCTGACAGCGTTATCACCTGTTGCACGGAGATTTCCGGTAGCGTGCACATTGGTCGCCATGTCTGGATCGGGCCTCAGACGAGCATTAGGGAGGCACTCCGGATCGGTGACAATGCGGTCGTCGGCATTGGCAGCAACCTGACCAAAGATGTGGACCCAGGTATCACAGTGGTCGGCAATCCAGCACGACCACTGGCTCGATGAACCAGGGAGGCTGCCTTTGGCTCGCTTTCCCGCCTGCTGCTGCAGGGTCCCTAGGTTCCTCCTTGCCCATGGACGGCTTGGCGTCGACCACATGAGGAGAGGGAAATGAAAGTCGCGGTGATGGGTGCGGGCGCCGTTGGGGGCTTCCTGGCAGCACGGTTGTCCCGGGCGGGCGTCGACGTCTCGATCATCGATCTGGACGAACACTTGGACGCTATCCGCTCTCGTGGCATCGAGATCATCGAGCCGAATGGCGATCGATGGTCTGTGGGGGTGGGGTGGTGCGCGGAAGGGTCGGAAGAACTGGGGCCTCACGATATCGTAATTCTCGGGACCAAGTCGTTTCAGCTCCGGGCAGCGGTCAG
>JBDHGR010000381.1:0-4909 GCA_039589815.1 Gemmatimonadota bacterium
CTGGCGGCTGCCTTCGACAGTCCTATCAACTGGGTCCAAACCGCTACCGGGTTGGGAGACAACGCCAACCTCAACGACCGTCATGACGTTCAATATGAAGCGCAGAACCGAAGCGGTGCGGTCATCGAGTGCCTGAGTTGCCACAATCCTCACAAGGACTCGGGCTCCCAGCCCTACATCCTGGATCCTGACCCCAACGACGGTCACATACCGGGAACGGACTACTACTATTATGCTGCCACGTCGGATCGGTTGAGCGAGTTCTGTCTCGATTGTCATGACGGGACCTTCGCTCCGGGAGTAACGGATCAGACCACGGCCATCACCAATATCCAGAGTACCTGGGCCACTGACGGAATGGGGGGGCGCGTTCCTTCGCAGGTCGACCTCCGCTCTGGAACCGGGTGGACGACAGGAGAGATCCTCCCCTGCTGGACCTGCCACAAGCCTCATCCCAGGGTAGACGCCGACATCGGCACGACCACGCTCTTTAGCGTCGTGGATACCCTAAGAAACAAGGCTGGGACGGACTACCTCTTCTTCAAAGACCGGAAAGCCAGCGATCCTGAGATCTACGCATACGGCATTACCGACAACCTGGACAAGAACGACGTCACGAGCGGCGGATACTGGTGCAACACCTGCCACATCCGGTACTCGATGACAGCGAAAGAAAACTGCTATAGCTGCCACAGGCACGGGGATGGGACAAGGTTCTAAGAGGAGCAGCGTCGACTTCGCTGATGCTCGGGCCGAGAGGGGAGGAGCCGGTTTCACGAGGGCTGCAACCATCAATCCGTGAGATAGACGGTCGGGAAAATCCAGTCGATGACCTCGAGGACTAGAAAGGTGACCGACGTGTTGAATCGGATGAGCGTATCGGGGAGGTCCTCGGGGCTGACCCCCAATGGGGTGGCCGTTTTCCTCCTCCTGGGTCTGACCGGCCTTCTGCCAACTCCCCTCCTCGGCCAGATAGTGGGCACGGTCCACGACTTCAGTGCTGCGGGTTGGAACACGACGGGCGAGATCTGCGAAGTTTGTCACACGCCCCACAACGCGGATCTATCGGTGGTCGATGCTCCGCTGTGGAACCATGAGGTGACTGTGTCCTCTTTTACAGTCTACTCAAGCCCCACCCTGGATTATGATCCGGAGCAGCCCCGGGGACCCTCACGCCTTTGTTTGTCCTGCCACGACGGGGTGGTAGCCGTGGATTCCTATGGCGGGAAGACGGGGACGGAAACGATAGGGGGGTTGGGGCTCATCGGAACCAACCTTTCCGATGACCATCCAATCAGCCTGGTTTGGCGGCATCAGCCCATTGAAGATACTAACCAATGCATCACATTCCACAATGCCCATGGGGGCGTGGGCTACAACAACGAGCTACCGTTCTTTCCGGGACCCGGGGCTGTGGATTACTACATGGAATGCGCAACCTGCCACGACGTGCACAGCTCTGGATTGCCGAGTCTCCTTCGAATGACGATGACCGGCTCCCAGATGTGCTTTTTCTGCCACAACAGGTAGGGACCAAAAAAGTGGGGGATTCGAGGGAGGCGACCCCCGCTTGCGATCCCCCCCGGAAATAACAGAGATTGGCTCGAGGGCTGACCTCAAAAAGTTTCGGAACGAACCCTGCTTCCAACCAAAACCGAGTCCACCGGTGATGTTTCGAAGGATCCCGTTGGTCTGGAAGGTGAACGGAGTGATCCTGGTGATCCTGGGATCCGTCCTCGGGATGTTGACCTACGCGACAAACCTGGCCTACGAGCGGGACGCTCTGGCTTCGGCTCGCGAGGTCTCCAGCGTCAACGCCCAGACCATCCTCCACGGCATCAGGGAACTCATGATGGACAGGGACACGGCCGGGATGGGAGACCTGTTTAACCGGTTGGCGTCCGACGCAGACGTATACCGGGATATCAGGCTGGTCTCCCACGGAGGTCGAGTCGTCGTGTCGAGCTCGGAATCCGCCCATTCCACCCTGGAGCCGGGCTCTTGGCCCTGTAGTGTCTGCCACACGTCCACGGACATGCCTGGCGATTCCGCGATCACTACCTTTGCCGAGATATCCGAGGCCGAGGACGGGGGAAGAGTCATCTCGGTTGTCACCCCCATCTACAGAGAAGGAAGTTGTGATATCGCCGGTTGCCACACAGAACCGACGACCTCCCCGATCTTGGGCCTGCTCCAGGCCGACTTTTCTCTTGCCCGGGTCGACGGTCTCATCGCCCAGCGTTTACGGCAAACCGCTCTGGCCCTGCTCGTTTCCTTTCTCCTCTGTACCGTGGCCACTTGGTGGATGATGGACCGCTTGGTCGGAAAGCGCATACGGACCCTCAGAGACGGTGCAGAGAGAGTCGCGAAAAAAGACCTCAGCTTCAGATTCGGGGATCCAAGAGGTGACGGGATCGCCCAGTTGTCCGGAACCTTCGATGACACGGTCTCCGAGCTCTCTGCAACGCTCTCGGAGTTGACGAACACGAAAGAGTATCTGCAGGGGATTGTCGAGAGCTCCGCGGACATCATTATCACCGTCGATCCCGGCGGATTGATCAAGACGTTCAACACGGGCGCAGAACAAGCCCTGGGATACGATCGGGAGGAGTTGGTCGGCAAGAGGATCGAGGTGCTCTTCACTGAACCGAGTGAACGGGACGCGGCGATCGAGCAGTTGCAGGACTCTGATCACGTCGTGAACTATGAGACTCACTTCTTGACGAAAGACGGTGAGGTGAGAGACGTAATCCTGACCCTCTCTCGCCTTCGCACCCCAGACGGAGAGGCCATTGGGACCTTTGGGATCAGCAAAGATGTCACGGAGGAGAAGAGGCTTCAACGGGAATTGTTGCTGAAGGAGAAGCTGGCCGCCATCGGTGAAGCAGTCACCGGAATCCAGCACACCTTGAAGAACATGCTCAGTTCTCTAAAGGGCGGGTCGTACATGGTTGAAACCGGACTACGGGATCATGAGCGGCCCCTGCTCGAAGAGGGATGGGCAATGGTCAAGGAGGGCGTCGGGAACATAAACCACCTGTGTTCGACGATGCTTCAATATGTCCGGGACTGGGAACCGGAGGTTGAGCCGGTCGATCCCTACGACCTGATCACATCCGTCGAAACCGCATGCAAGGAGGCGGCCCTTGAGAAGGGGATCGGCCTGAGTACCGAGATCGCACCGGGGCTCCCACTCATCATCTGTGATGGAGGATCGGTTCACTCGGTCTTGGCGGATCTTCTGTCCAATGCTTTCGATGCCTGTGCCTGGAAGGACTATGACGAGCCCGAGAAGCCCGAAGTGGCTTTGAAGTTCAGTTTGTCCCCAAACGGTGACCACGTGGAGATCGAAGTGCGAGACAACGGCCAGGGCATGCCCGATGTGATCAAGACGCACCTATTCAAACCGTTCTTCAGCACCAAGGGGAAACTCGGTACGGGAATCGGGTTGACCCTGGCCTCGAGGATCATCGGGATGCATGATGGCACCATAGAGTTCGAGACTGACCCGAACCGGGGTTCGACATTCAGGGTTTCGCTTCCCGTCGGTGGACCACAACAACAGAAAGGGGCTCTAGATGAGTAAGAAGGTCCTCATCATCGACGACGACGAGAATATCGTCAGATATCTGTCGGTGGCTCTTCAAAAAAACGGATACGACCCGATCAGCGCACCAAACGGTAAAGAAGGCTTCGAGAGGGTGGGGGATTCAAGTCCCGACCTCATCGTTCTCGACATCATGATGCCCAAGAGGACGGGCTGGGTGGTATTCAGGCAACTGCGTAAACATGAGGAATACAAGTCGATCCCGGTCATCATGCTTACGGCCGTCGCCGGAGTGCTCGAGGAACAAGAGGCCATGGCGGAAGAGGAACCCGAATACGAGGGTTTGAGGGAATTGCTACGGAAGGCGATCCAGGAGATGCGAGAGGAGGGCATGGAGCGCCCGGAGATGTTCGTCGACAAACCAGTGGATCCCGAAGACTTCATCCTGAAGGTCAGGGAGTTGATCGGGGAGTAAGTCCTTCACTTGAATCCTTCGGCCCCGCTTGCCAGCTGGCGACGTGGGTTCTGGAAGCCGTAAACCCCATGTGGGCTGACGAGGAGGCTCTCCATCGATAGCCCCCCTGCATGAGCCAAAACTGCTACGGTGCTCAATGAGCACCGTAGCAGTTTCCACCATTTTGGCGTTCCTGGACAAGACTCAGCAGAAACACTTCCCTTCGGCCTCGAGGTCCCTTGCGGAGCCTCAGCCACTTGGGTCGCAGCCACAAGCCTCCATTATCTGCTTAAGGAACGCCGCGGAATCGAACTGGCCCGAGCTGGTGCATTCGCAACACTGGCATCCCTCGGGGCAACAACTCGCGGCCTGTACCTGGGTCTTCTCTGAATCCGTCATGATTTCCTCCTGAGGTTGATCGAGGGCCCCATCCCGCCACTTGTTGAGCCGGATAAGCGGACGTGTAGCACGGCTCCTCGAGGTTGACGCGTCAGGCCTCTTCTGCATCCTGCCCGTCGACCAAGAAGCCCAGAACCTGCGTTTGGAACTCCTCTTACTGAAGACTTGAGGCGTGAAGGAACAGTTCCTGCAGGCTGAGGAGCCTACCTACCCTCACATTGTGATCGGCACTGTATGGCCGTACCTGTGAATTGGTCCACTTGATGTCCGACGGCGGGAGGAGAGGGGAAGGAATGACACCACAGATGATCGAATGGACCCTGGAGATTCTCGAGTGGGTTCGGGGCCAACTCTTTGAGAACTGGCCTGAAGCCCAGTTGAGGGGGAGTGCACCGGGCGTATTCCCTGAGCCATACAGGATCCGGTTCAGGGAAAGGGAAAAGATGAGCGAATACTGGTTGACGTTGTTGCCCCCAGCCATCTGCAATACCACGGTTGGCGACGTGACG
>JBDHGR010000382.1:0-4880 GCA_039589815.1 Gemmatimonadota bacterium
AAGCGATTCACAGTTTTATTAGGTGAATCATCTAACGCCTTTAGTTTGTTCGGCTCGGCCTCAGAGGTGATTCCCCACGTGGATGGGTGACTGGGAGTTGAGGGTCCCACCACCGGCGCCGAGTCCCCTGTTGGCGAGGCAGAACACACCCGGGAGAAGCGGGCTGTTCAGCACCGGCATCCAGCCTGCCCTTGAGAAACAGGGTGGCCCGCTACTGCTCATTTCAGACCGCATTCTTGTGGCCGTGGCCCGCTCTCCTTCTTCTCATCTCTTGTGGTCGAACCACCCCCTCCAACTACCGGATGTACCCCAACGCCCGCAGCGTCTCGAGCTGTTCGGCCGTCAACGGGACCGCGCCTCCGGCCGTGCCGACATGCTGGGCCAAAGCCCGGTGAGCCTCCCACTGGGATTGGAGGAATGCGCGGTACTTCTCTGCCAGGTCCGGTCGTTCCTCGTTGATGGGGGTCAGGGCATTGGGGTCTTCCCACAGGTCGTAGACCAGGAGTGCCGCGATACGGTCCTCGGGTAGCTCCAACTCGACACCAGGGTTAGCTGGAACGAGAAGCGAGGCGCCCCATCGCCCATCCGCTACCTCGATGTGGAAGTGACTAATCTCGGGATCCGCTGAATCGATCGCCCGGGCTTGATCGAAGATCACGGGTCGTGGTTCCCATCCGCTCCGATCGAGGAGAAGCGGGACCAGAGACTGTCCCTGCGAGATTTCCGGCGGCTCGAGGCCGGCCAACTCCAGAAGCGTCGGTAGTACGTCGATCATGGACACTGGCTCCGCCAGGCGTCGGCCACCGCGGATGTGGCCCGGCCAAACGAACACCAGCGGAACATGTGACCAATAACCGGCAAGGATGGGGTTGCTGAAGGGAGGTGGCGGTTCGAAATCCATGACCCACCAGGCGGCCCCATGATCGGCAGCCACCACAAGGAGCGTGTTCTCCCATTCACCCTCGGCCTTCAGGCGCTCTACCAGCTGGCCCAACCGTGCGTCGTTTTGGGCGAGGCACTCGTCATAGAGACGGCCCTGTGCAGAGTAGAAGTCGGGACGGCTGATTTCCGTGAGGCCGAAGGATTCCGACCAGGGGCGGGCGGGCATGGGGAGGCCTGTTTCCTGAAGCCGGCGATTCCACTCGTCGTAACTCCTCCGCCCCGCGGGATCCAGGTAAAGTCCGGCGTACGGGTCCAACGGATCATACGGATAGTGGACGTCCGTCGTCTGAACGTGCGCGTAGAAGGGTTCCCCTGGATATTCCTCACGCCATTGCCAGAAGTCCTCGTGCAGCTCCAGGGAGGAGGCTGAGTTCGGCCTCGACCCTAGTTCTCTCATGACATCGTGGCCGCGTTCCAACCCGCTTATGAGGCCCACATAGGAGTTCGTCGTAAAGAGCCCCGTGTGGTAGCCGGCGTGGTGGAAGTGCTCGGCCATGGTGACGACGCCATCCGGCAGCACGTCGGTGTCTTTCCTCCAGTTCCCCAACACGCTGCTGTGAAGCGATGTGACGAACGACGTAGTCGAGGGTTTGGTCCAGCTCGAGTTGCTGTACGCGTTCTCGAACATGACTCCCTCTCCCGCCAGTCGCTCCAGATTCGGTGTCGTGCGCCGGTTGTATCCGTAGAGGCTCATGTATTGGGCTGCACCCCCGTCGATGATGTAGAAGACGACGTTGGGCTGTTCGTTCGTGCGCTCACCGCTCAGCGTCGGCGCCGTCCACAGGGCGACGGAACCGGGATCTTCGGCTGAGGTCTCGAGGGTGAGGTCTACCTCTCTACCCGTGAATGACGACAGGTCGAGAGACCGTTGCCCCCAGGCCCACGGATCTCCGTAGAGCTCATCGAAAAGCAACTCCGGCTCTTCACCGTTGGCAGCCACGGTCACCCGGAACGTCGCCGGCGCGTCGGGTTTCAGGACTCCGAGCCCGAAATCCATTCGACCGCTCTCGGGCACCCGAACCTTGTACTGCATCCGGCCGGGAGCGTGTTGGTAGAGTGCTCGCCGAATGTGCTTGCCACGTAGCTCGGTTCGGATACCTGCAGGGCCCTCCGCATAGAGCGCGGCCCGGGGCACCAGAGTCACGGAGAGGATGTCGACGCTACCCGAGTCCATTCCCCATGCACCCACCACGAGCTGGCGCCAGGGGTCCGTCAGGGGTGGCCCGTCGAATTGGTCTGTCGGGATCTGGTATGTGTGGACCGAGCCGTCCCGGATGACGTAGGCATCCTTTCCGGGGGATGCAGGCCAAAAACCACCGCCCGGAATCGGCCGCGTGTTGAAGAACGGCTTGAGCGCCATCACTCCGCCCTGGGCGCGCGCCCGAATCAACACATAAGCCCAATCACGAATGTCCCACTCGGGTAGCTCCACGTACATCGCTGCAAAGCCAGAAACCTCCTCCAAATTGAGGTGTGCACCGCCACCGTCTGGAGTAAGCCGAAGGTTGGCAGGGGAGAGGATCCATCCGTTGTCGGAGTCGTGTATGGGATGCCATTCCGATCCCGGTTGGTCGAACGTCCACTCCACCGGCTCGAGGGCAGTGTCCTCCGGTAACTCGGATTCGGTGATCATGGCAACGTCGAGGTGGTCTTCCAGGTGGAGAGGCAGATCGGCCGTGAGGGATTGAGAGTCGCCACATCCAAGGAGAAACAGCCCCGACGTCAGCCAGACGTAGTGAACCATGACGCAGGATACGCCCCTTCCGCGGCAGGGCATGGCGCCTCCCCGTTGAACGATCCGATTATGTGGGAATTCTGCAATGTGGTTAATGACCGGTGTTTATGCCAGGCTGGAACACCCTGATTCACGTCTGGAGAGTGTTAGCTGACGGCTGGTGGGAATCTGATGACCCAGCGGATGAAACTTCTGTTGGCGGGAGTGGTTGGGCTTTGGCGGCCTGATAAGCGTGCGTCCGGGCCTCTGCGGCAAAGGCTGCAGTGTGTTCTGAGTAGTAAGCGGATCCTGGGGAGCCCGGGGCTGAAGACGATGTGGTTAGTCCGGTACTCCCCCGGCAACAAACCCGGCCACAGTTAGCGGGGGTACGTAGGGCCACAGGGGGCGCCCCCGCTCAAGTCTTTTGAGACCTCCGCGTCTACCACCTCCCACGAGCTCAGAGGCACCCGAATGCATACGCCGTCCGGCAACCGCGCCTCCCCCACACACTGGATGCGCACGGCAGTATAGGTGTGTCGCAGGCTATGGAAGACTACCTGGTTCTCGATGCGGTCAACTTCAGGGCCCCGGCCAAGCTGCCCGGCATGTCCCGCAGCGGGCGCCAAGCGTTGGGTCGGATGTGCACCCAGCCCCGTTCCAGGTCCAGGTCTCCCACGGTCAGCCCTACTGCCTCACCAAACCGGGCACTCACTCCCAGCCCGGTGGCCAAAGTATTCTTCACGGACCCAGTGAACCTTCCTCGGGTGAACCCCGGCGTTTTTGACTGCCAAAATGCAGACCAACAAGCACACCCCTGCATTGGCTCTGTATTCCCGATACCCTCGGGTGGAAGGCCAAATCAGGATGGCAGTGGGGGATGCGTGGAGACGAAGATGACCCCTTGCCCGTGGTCCAGCCCCCAGCGCGCCGAGGCGGCAATCCCGTCGAAATAGCGGATGTAGACCACGTGGTTGATCGGGATTCTCCGGAGCTCCTCCACGCCGCCGAGGCGGGCGTCGTCCAGGTAGACCTGCACCTCCGTCGGACTGCGGAAGCTGTCGGGGCCCCGCGCACGGAGCCAGTTGGACCGGAGCACCTCCACCACGTGATAAGCATTTGAGAAGTCGCCCGTGGCGAAGTCCTCCTGTGTGAGGACGTTGCGATCGACGGGCGAGGCGGGGCCGCCCGGCGAAGGATCCCCGCCGCAGGCGGAGAGGAACAAAACCACGAGAATCGAGAGTCCTCCGTGTGGAGAGCGCATGGGGGCCTCCTAGCCGAAGACGACGAAGGGCGGATGCCCTGGCAGAATGATGGTGCCTGAACAGGGCCAACGCCAGATTCATCTCATACCGCGTGACCGGTTTTCTCGGAGCCCGTCACGCCGCATGTTGTCCACACCTGGATTCCCTCCGACGGAAGGTACGATCATGTCTCGGTACCGTGGGCTTCGCGTCTTCATCCCGGTTCTCACCTTCCCCCTCACCGCTCTCCTCTGCTCTGCTCCCTCTGACCTGAGTGCTCAGGAGTCTCCCCTTGGCCGGGTTGTCGCCGGGCTCGAGGCCCGGGAGCTCGGACCGGCCATCATGGGAGGAAGAGTAGCTGACCTGGACGTAGTCGAGTCCAACCCAGCCATTTGGTACGTCGGATTGGCCACCGGAGGCGTCTGGAGGACCGCCAACCACGGGATGAGCTGGACACCCCTCTTCGACGATCAACCCTGCTCCTCCATCGGCGACGTGACCCTCGACCAGTCCAACCCGAATCTGATCTGGGTCGGAACCGGCGAGCCCCAGAACCGCCAGTCGTCCCCGTACGGATGCGGCGTCTTCAAGAGCACCGACGGCGGAAGGACGTGGGCGGCCATGGGGTTGGAGGACACCCGGCACGTCGGGCGGATCCGCATCCACCCTCATGACCCCGACATCGTCTACGTCGCCGCGGTGGGCCATCTCTGGGGGCCCAACGAGGAGCGGGGCGTCTTCCGGACCACCGATGGCGGCCAGACGTGGGAGAAGGTCCTCTACGTGGACGAGACCACGGGCGCCATCGACCTGGTCATGGACCCCGGGGACCCGCGGACCCTCCTGGCCGCCACCTACCAGCGTCGGCCCACGGGGTTCGGCTTCAGCGCCATCGGAGGGGGGAGCGGACTATGGCGGACACTGGACGGTGGTGACACCTGGACCCGCTCGGTCGACGGACTTCCCGCCGGAGACCTGGGCCG
>JBDHGR010000383.1:0-4871 GCA_039589815.1 Gemmatimonadota bacterium
GTGGACGTTCTGTGAGAGAAGCTCGTAGTTGTAGACGATCATGGGGTACTTCTTCCCCGGCTCGTACCCGGCCGGGTAGATCAAGGCACCCTGCATCTTGCGGCCCTGGTCCGTCACGTAGTCGATGAGCTCGCTTCGCCCCCACGCATAGTCGTTCTGAAACGCGTTTGTCGTCGTAACCGGCGTGGCGTCTCCGAGGTCGGCGTCGCCTACGAAAATGTCAGGTGAGTCGTCATAAGCTTGGGCGATGTAGCTGAATACCTCTGCTTCTTCAGCTTTTGCAAGGGATCCGACGTTCTTGTCGAGCCACACCAGGCGGTCAACGCCTCCACCCGGCTCCAGGACGCCGTAACCCGACTTTTTCGTCCGTTCGCCGTACAGGCTCAGGTACTGGGGTTCGTCGAGATCCACCCACTCGTAGCCCCGGACTGACGAGCCGGGGCCTCCCCCTCCCCTCCCCCCTCTGTCCGGGCGAACTAGCCGATGCCGGACCTCCTCCGAGGCACCGTCGGTCAGGCGTTCAGCTCCCGATCCGTCCGACGCGACTGACCACAGGTCGTACTTGTCGTAGAGGAGAACGGCAGCATCGTCTGTCGCCCACCCGGCGACGCCGAATGGCGGCTTCTGCAATTGGTCTGGATACACCTTGGACGTCTGATCCGACTCCTGGTTGATGAACGAAATGGGGGCGGATTCCGTGATGTTCGTGAACTCCCGGGTGTCGAGATCGATGGTCCAGAAATGACCGTCTGACATGAACAGTATGTACCCTCCCCCCGGACTGGCCTGGACGTAGCGGTCGTTGATGTTCTCCTTGAGAGGAGTCCGGGCTCCGGTTGTGATGTCCTGTACATACAGGTCGGCCCCGGTCCGTCCAATCGACCGTTCGAATGCGTACTTGGACCACTCTGAAACCACGGCCAGGTCGGAGTGGGGAACCGGCGTTACTCTCTCTTCGATCAGGTCCTGGCCGAGTTGAACGAATTCGCCGCTCAGGACATGCCAGGCGGCCAACATAGTCCGTTCTCGGTCTTGAGACGCGTGGATCTTCTGCCAGGGCATGACGAACACGTCGGTCCAATGCCAGATCTCCACAGTTGAGGGGTCATCCGGCGCGGCCGGGTCGGAGACATCCTCGCCCTCGTCTTCGCCCTCCCCCTCCTTCTTCGGCGGAACGATCTTGTCCTCCCAAGGGGAGATTCCCAGGAAGAGCGCGCTTCCGTCACCCGACCAGGAGAGGGAGCGGAACGGGACGGTCCTCATGTCCGCCGGGAAGGAAGAATCCGTTGTGGGATCGTAGGACCGCATCTCCTCGGTCCCGCCAAGGCCGATCCAGGCGAGAATCACATTCGTCGACCCTTCTTTGCCTTCGTCGTTCTTGCTGCGGAGGACTGCGAGGTCGGAAGCATCGTCACGCCAAACGAGGTTCCTGTAGTCGGAGTCGGATGAATCCAGCACGCGAAGCTCGGACGTCACGGCATCATAGAGGTGAATACCATTCCCGATTTTGTCCTCCGCACTGATGACCATTGCCAGAAGATGGCTGGTCTCGACGGGTTGCCAGTCGAACCGGGACACATTTCCGAAGGCCATCTCCCGGCCGGTTTCCAACTCTCGGACGATGATGGTCGTTCCCAGGTTCGCCCTTTCGGTTTCGGCCTGCCCTCCCCCGGAGGACCCTCTCTCCCTCTCCGGTGGGTAACGCCCCATGGCGAGGTAGGCACCGTCAGGGCTGAAGGTAAAGGCGCTCACGCCGTCCACGGTCCATGTCTCACCCGTCTCCAGGTCTCGCAGGCCGAGACCGTTTTGCACCGGTTTGTCTTCGCTTCGAAGCTTCTTCTGCTCCGCCTCGGAATGACCGATCCGGTAGGCGATCCACTTCGAATCCGACGAATAGGCCGGCTGGGCACCAAATGGAATGACCTCCGTGGTGCCATCGGCGATCTTCGTGACGCGCAACTCGTTGTCCCGGTTGGTTCGGTTGATGGCGTAGGCGATCCACAGACCGTCGGGCGAGAAACCGCCGCGGCTACCAGCCGGCGACAGCGTTTCCCATTGGCCATAGTCGGCAAACCCCGGCGGTTGCTTGGTCTGAGCCGCCACCGTCGTAGGAAGGGAAAAGAAGAGGAGAAGGCAGGTCACGGTGGCTCGTTTCATCACACACCCCTCTGACAGAGGTTCCACGGTTTGATGGGGCGAAAGAATAGAGGCTCGATAAATGTGATGAAAGATGCGCCGGGATGCCCTGACCCCTCCCCTTGACATGAATCCAACTCCTGCATAGCCTGGTTGGACCTCATCAAGACCGGCTGAGGGACAGGCCCTGTGAAGCCGGAGCAACCATCGGAAGCAGCCGCTTTCGGGAAGGTGCTAATTCCTGCGGGGACCAGAGGATCGGTCCTCCGAGAGATGGGATGGGCTTTTCCGACCTTTGAATGTCGGGATGGGCGCCGCAAGGGCGTCGGCCACACCTCGAATCTCCCAGGAATCTGATGAAGGTACTCAGACCTGGAAGAAACGAGGTTTTTTTTGTCTACCTCCTCTGCTGCTACTGCGGAAGACCGGCCGAAGTGGTTGGAGAAAGGCCGGGTCCGGTTACCTGACCCCTTCCAGCTCGCGTCAGGCGAGTTGTTGCTGGGGGCTGAAGTCTTGTATTCCCTCGTCGGTCCCAATGATGGTCCGCTGGTTGTCGCTCTTGGAGGCATCTCCGCCACCCGGGATGTAGCCACGCCGGTTGCTACCGGCCCTTCGGGATGGTGGGGGGAGGTCGCGGGTCCCGGGCGCCCGGTCGACACCAACCGGTTCCGTGTCCTGGGGATCGACTGGCTCGGGAAACATCAGACTCGATTCCTTCCCCGGCCTGGCGCTAAGAGCTCCGGGCTTGCCGATTCGGGGAGAACCCGGAGATACCCGGTCATTTCCACCCGGGATCAGGCCCGGGCTCTCCGCCGTGTCCTGGAGGAGCTTGAAACCGGGCCCATCCATTCATTCGTCGGCTCGTCCTACGGCGGAATGGTGGGGTTGGCGTTCGCGGCGGAATACCCCGACCTAGTTGACCGGTTGGTGGTGATCAGCGGTGCCCACCGGACCCATCCCATGGCCACCGCCCATCGTGTGGTGCAACGCCGGATCGTGGAGTTGGCCCGAGGCAGCGGCTCCGTCAACGACGGACTCGCCCTTTCGCGGGCGCTGGCCATGACGACCTACCGATCCATCGGGGAGTTCGAGGAGCGTTTTGCCACCCCATCGACTTTGGTTGATGAGGACCACCGATTCGAGGTCGAAGAGTACCTGCTGGCCCAGGGGGAGAAGTTCTGTACCCGCATCACCGCGGATGCCTTCCTCTGCCTTTCACTTTCCATCGATACCCACGACATCCCCCCTTCCTCCGTCTGCGTGTCCACTGATCTGATCTCCGTCGACTCGGACACACTGGTCCCCGCTTGGTTGATGGAAGAGCTGGAGGAGGGGCTGTCCGGCCCATGCCGGCATCACCGGATCGATTCCATCTTCGGCCACGATGCTTTCCTGAAAGAGGTAAAAGCCATCGGTAGCCGTCTGACGCAAATACTCGACAGAAGAGCGATCTCACTATGAGTGATCTTCAACCGCAAACCGCTTCGGTGCGGGCCGGGGTTGGGACCGATGCCCACCACCGTGCCGTCATCCCTCCCATCCACCTCTCGACCACATACACCTTCCCTGCCCTCGGTGTGGAGCCCGAGTACGACTACTCCCGATCGGGGAATCCCACCCGGGACCATCTCTCCCGTGCCATAGCGCAACTCGAGGGTGGAGCCGGAGCGGTGGTGACCCCCACCGGAATGGCTGCGGTGACCCTGGCACTCCAGATCCTGAAGCCGGGGGATCTCCTCCTGGCGCCTCACGACTGTTACGGGGGCACCCATCGCCTGTTGAATGCCCTGACGAGAAAGCTGGCATTCGACGTTTCCTTCTTGGATCAGACCGATGAAAGGAACCTCACTCCGGCGATCTTCGAGGGCGCACGGATGATCTGGATCGAAACGCCCAGCAATCCTCTGTTGCGTATCGCCGACGTGAGGAAGATCTGCGAGCTGGCCAGGTCGGTTGGAGCATGGGTGGTGGTAGACAACACCTTCCTGTCCCCTGTGCTTCAGCGCCCTGTCCAACTCGGGGCGGACCTCGTGGTGCACTCCACCACCAAGTATCTGAACGGGCACAGCGACGTGGTTGGAGGCGCGGTGGTCTGCGCAACCGACGACCTGACTGAGGAGATCGCCTGGTGGGCCAACTCCCTCGGCTTGGCCGGCTCTCCGTTCGACAGCTACCTGACCCTTCGGGGACTCAGGACCCTGCACGCCCGTATGGAGGTTCACCAGAGGAACGCCCATGCGGTGTCGGAGCTACTCCATGCGCATCCGGCCGTCAGTCGGGTCTACTACCCCGGTCTTGTTCACCACCCTGGACACGAGGTGGCTGCCCGTCAGCAGCAGGGGTTCGGGGCGATGGTCAGTTTCGAACTGAAGGGAGGGCGGGACGAGATGGAAACGTTTGTCGGGCGGTTGCGTTGTTTTTCCCTCGCCGAATCGTTGGGTGGGGTGGAGAGCCTGATCTCCCATCCGGCCACCATGACCCACGCATCGATGGATGAGGATGCCCGACGCCGGGCGGGCATCAAAGACTCACTTCTAAGGCTCTCGGTAGGCATCGAAGCCACTGAGGACCTGCTCCGGGACCTTCGATCCGGCCTCGACGGCCTATCGGACCACGTTTCGGTTGAAGAACCCTCCACGACCCTCGTCGGGGTGACCCAAGATGGCTGAAAAAAGACATAAGATCACGATCCCTCATATCAACGAGCTGAAGCGTCGGGGCGAGAAGATCTCTTT
>JBDHGR010000384.1:0-4868 GCA_039589815.1 Gemmatimonadota bacterium
AGGGCCGGACGATGAACCCTCGCCCCATCTCCGTCCTCACCAAGCCCTCACTCTCCATCTCCACCAGGGCCTCGCGAATCGGGGTTACACTCACACCAAGCCGCTCGGCGGCATCGGAGAGCTTCAGAGGTTGACCGGGGACTGCGTCACCGTCGAGAATCCAGCGGTACAGCCGGTCCTTTACTGTAGCGCGGACAGGTTCCCTGATAATCATGACCAGCCAACCTCCTTTGCTGCCCTAGAGCTTCACATCCTATATCGTATATGATATAGGATTAAGGAGGATTGCGCAAGGAGGGGCTGCACCCTCAACCAACAGATCGGGTAGGTCGGGATGAGGAGGAAGATGAGCAGGAACACTACCCTCTCTCCGCTGGTGAAGGGATGGGTCTTGCGGCTCTTTATCAACCACTTCGTGACGATTGGATGGAATCGAAGACAGTCCCCATAGGTATGCAGATGCGGACATCTCGGGCAGTTCAGATGTCGCATAATGATTCCTGGAATGCCATACCCATAAACGACGATGTATGGCAGAACCCATGGCCAATCCACAACCATGATTCCGATGGTGCCGACGATCCCCATGGTCAGGAACGAAACCTGGGCATACACCTTCTCCCACAAACGGAAACCGTCTGAGAGTGGGCATCGGGTTGGCTGTTTCATGGTGTGGATCCTCCGTTGGCCCAGTTCAGTCTTCTCCGTTTGGCCCAGGGGTTTTTCTCAATGACGGGCCACCTCTAGCGTTTGCCGATGACTCAGAACTCCCATTCCAGGCCGAAGATGGGCAACATCCCCCACTGGTAGGTGGTGTCCATCACGCCTTTGACACCGTTCCAGCTGTAGGAGGCGACGTTCTTCCGGTTGTAGACGTTCCAGATGCTGACGTACCCCACCAGGTTGCTCCCCTGGAAGTGGAAACGGCGATCGAACCGCAGGTTCAGTGAGTGGTAGTCTGGATAGCGTGCCTGGTTCACCTTGGATCCGTCCAGAACGTCCCTTCCCTCCGCGGCCGAGGCCTCCAGGTCCAGGGGCGTGTAGGGAGGGCCGCCGGCATAAATCCAGCGTAGGCTGAACTCCCTTTTATTGCTGGGCTTGTACCCGCCCTCCAAACTGGCCGTCCAGCGATTGTCGTAGACCCGGTCCCTCCAGATCCCGTCACCGGCCTGGTACTCAGCCTTGGAATAGGAAGCGGAAGCCAGGCCGTAGAACCCTCGGGCGAGCTTCTTTTGGAGGAGGAACTCAACCCCTCTGGCTCTGGCTCGCCCCTCAGAAACCAGCTGGTCATGGTTGAAGAAGAAACCATATCGGTAGACCAGCTCGTCCACCACGAAGAGCCCGGGCTCGGCAGGATCGACAGGGAAATCCCTGTAATCCTTCCAATATCCTTCCAGGGTCATCCGGGTGTCGTCGGAGAAGAAGTGTTCCACCCCGCCGACCACGTGAACAGCCCAGGGCTCCGGCAGGGTCCGGTTGTTTTCTTGCTGGGCCAGGAGGATCAGGGGAAGGCTCTGCCGGAAGATGCCGCCGGACAGATTCAGGCTGGTCCTTTCCGTCGCCTGGAGGGAGAGGGCGGCCCTGGGAGATAGAGACCAATCCCCCGTGTAGCCGAAGTAATCGGAGCGGAGTCCCAGCGTGACCGTTACCCTGGGCAGGGGGTTCGTTACGAGGTTGGCGAAGAGGGCTGCCCGGGCCGTCGTCACCCTGTCATCCATGACCAGCTCAGGCACGACCTGCCCGAGGGAGCCCGTATACTCCGACATCGTTTGGTTGAAGTCTGCGACGAGGGTTTTGGCTTCCCCACCGAACCGAAGGGATGCCCCCCTTCCCAACCGCACACGATTGGTGTTCCTCAGTGTGAGGGCCCCTTCCCGGGAGTCCTTCCGGATAAGCTTGATGTCCGAGGAGGTTTCCCACAGATCCTCCTCGTATCCGGTGGTCATGTAGGACAGCGTGGTGTTCGAGAGGACCCCGTCGGACCAAAGCGCCCGCCAGTCCACACCCACGGCTCCCTCCTGGGTCTTCTGGTCTCCGTACACGATGCGGTCGTTATCCACGGCCGCCGCCTGGGTGGCGGCGAGGTCGTCCAGACCCAGAACCCCCAGCGTCACCAGGCGGTGCCGGTCGTTCAGGTCCCATGCGAGCTTCACCGTCGCGTCTGAGTACCGGGGAGCCACGTCGGTCTCGGTCCCGATGGCGTCCACCAGGAGATCCAGGAAGCTCCTCCGGAAGGAAGCAAGATAGGAGCTTCTTCCTCCAATGGGGCCTTCGACCACGGCGCCGAATCCGGCGAAGTTGAGGTCGAGTTGAGCGTCGAACTCCTCCCGGTTTCCGTCCCGTAGCTCGATGTCCATGACGGAGGAGAGGCGGTTCCCATAACGGGAGGCAAATCCGCCGGTGTGGAACGTGGCGTTCTGGATCAGGTCGGTGTTCAGAAGACCGATGGGCCCCGAGGACGAGCCCTGGGCAGGGAAGTGGTTGATGTTGGGAATCTCGATGTTGTCCACGAAGAAGGCGTTCTCCGAGGGACTTCCGCCCCGGACGGCCAGACCGTTGCTGTCGTCGGACACCTTTGCCACGCTGGGAAGCGTCATGAAGATGCGGCTAACGTCCCCGGCGGAGCCCGGCGCCCTTCTGATCTCTTCCCCGGAGTAGCTTACCCGGCTGGTGGCTTCCTCTTTCTTTTTGCTGAAGTAGCCCCCCGTCACGACGATCCCCTCCATCTCGATGGGGGTCGCGTTCAGGGCGATCTCCACGAACGTGATGCGGTTGGATCGGACCACCACATCGGCTACCTGAGCCGTCGCATAGCCTAGGGAGGCTGCGCTGAGGGTGTAGGTTCCCACTCCCACGCCGGGCAGGATGAACCGTCCGTTGTCTCCGGATACCACCGTGAGCTGGGCGCCATGGTGGGGGCTTCGTGCGGTCACGGCCACCCCCTCTACGGGCATCTCGGTCTCCCCGTTCACCACTTGGCCCCTGATGATTCCCACCCGCTCCTGGCCTTCCTCCGGGTTCTGGGCCCAGGTGGGTGTGGGGCGAAGGGCCCCGCAGGTTAAAAGGACAAATACCGTCAGGTATCTCATCTCGTTGAACTCCATCTATGGGATAGCTTTAAGCCCCACCTCCAGATTCCTCCCTGCAGGCGAAGTCCAAAATGTTAACCGGGGTATATGTGTCCCGTCTTGACTTCCCGCGCCGGGTTTTTGACTTTCGGCGTCAAATGACTCCCCAGGCACCGACAATCGCTTTGACAAGCACGTTCGCCATGGTTCTGGCCGCCGATGCATCCGGCATGTCCGTGGACGACCTTCTGGCCGAAGCGGGGATCGGCCGCGGTGACCTGGTGGATCCCGAAGTACGGCTTCCCTTGCCGGAAGTTCTGGCCCTTTGGGACCGGATTCGGGACAGGGTGGGGAATCCGGTCCTACAGCTGGAGGCTCCCTCTCATCTTCCGGTGGGTGCCTACAAAGTCATCGAATACCTTATCGATGCCTCGCCGACGGTGGGCGAGGCCATCGGGAGGTTCGCCCGGTTCTTCTGTCTTATCGCGGACCACGTCAGGATCTTCGTGGAGCCAGGCGAGGGCGAGCAGCGCATGGGAATCACCATGGCCGACGGGCGTCCCGCGCCGCCGATCTTCGTCGACTATACCTTCGCGGCCCTGACCAGCCGGATACGGGTGCGGACTCGTCCCGGCCTGGTGGTGAGGGGGGTGGAGTTCCGCCAACCGCCTCCGAGGGACACGTCTCGCTATGGATCCCTTTTCCTGGCGCCCGTTTCCTTCGCGTGCAGCGGCGACTGGCTGTGTTTCTCCGACGAGGAGTGGGCGGCTCCCACGGAAAGGGGTGACGAGTCCCTGGCACGGCTCATGGAGGAGCATGCACGCATCCTTGCCGAGCGCCTTCCAGAGCCATCCATCGGAATCGTCTCGGACGTCCGGCAGGTGATCCTGGAGGCCCTGCCTGAGAATCCCAACGCTGCCGAGGTGGCTCGGGGCTTGCACCTCAGCACCCGGACCCTGCAACGGAAGCTGGCAGTAGCCGGGGCGAGCTTCAGCGAGGTGTCCGAAGGGGTGCGGTCCGAGTTGGCGAAGGAGTACCTGTCAGACCGGGCCGTGCGGATTTCCGAAGTTGCGTTTCTACTGGGCTTCAGCGAGCAGAGCAGCTTCAACCGGGCTTTTCGCAGGTGGACCGGGCTGGCCCCGGGTCGCTGGAGAGAGAAGGCTTCCTGACCATATCCTGCATGGGCGTGCTCTCGGCTACCGCCCCCCAATCAGATCCCTTCGGGTGCAGGTTTCGAACCCTCAGCCTCCCCGCATCGCCTCTGCGAGTTCCTCGGCCAGTTGCACCGACGGGAGCAAATCCGCTGCTGGCAACCGCACAAGAAGCTCGGCCCAGTTTGGGTCCTGCGCGTATGCGCGCCGCAGGTAAGGGAGGGCTTCGGCGGTGCGGTCCGAAGCGGCGAGGGTCACACCCACCCAGAAGGGGGCCTCGCCGTTGGTGGATTCGTCGGGCACGAGTTCCATGGCCACCGCGTAAGCCTCCATGGCGCGTTCCAGGTCTCCCTGGGTCACCCATCCGTCGCCCTCATTGAGCTTCAGGTAGGCGCGTTGGAGGGTTACGAGCCTGCGTAGCTCAGCTACGGGGGTGGGATGATCTTCGATGCGGAGATCAAACCGGCGATCGATCCAGGGCGTCCCCGTCGGCTCCCCGGAGACTACGATGAGGGCTGCCGACTGCCGCCCGCGGATATCACCGCCGGCATTCTGCGCTGCCTCCAGGGCTGCTAGGAGCCTCTCCGCGAGATCGCCGTCCGAACCCTCGTATGCTCGGGCCATAGCGTGCCAGACGGTGGCGTTCTCC
>JBDHGR010000385.1:0-4858 GCA_039589815.1 Gemmatimonadota bacterium
CCAACCACCTCGAGAAAGCTGAATCAAAGCTTCGACCTCAGGGAGGATCGAATGGGCGAAGGCCGGATTTTCGAGCCTAGCCGCCTTTGCGGGCGGCTGATGAGCCTCTTGCTTCTTGCGGGTACCGTGGCCCTTCCCGGGTGTGATGGTGACACGCTCTACGATGCTGTGCCGGCGGATGTGGATCCGCCTGTGCTCTCGGTGGATTCCCCAACCAATGGGGCCGAGGTCCAGGCCGGTCAGCGCGTTCCCATCCAGGTTTCGGCGACGGATTCGGAGGGTGTGTCCACAATCACTCTCCGTATCACCGGGGCGGTGAATGAGACCATCACCCTCCAGTTCGTTCCACCCGGCGTCCAGGTCCAGGCCGACACCGCCTTTACCATCCCGGTGGACGCGGTGGGCAACATCCAGATCAGTGCCACGGGGGTCAATACTCAGGGCGTGCAAGGACAGGCACAGTCCGTCGCACTTTTCATCAGCACAACCGATGGTCTTTCGCCCTGGGTAAGCCTCTCGGTACAAGCCCCTCCGAGAATGGAGTTGACGGATTTGATCAGGGCTACCGTCAGAGCCTTTGACAATCCAGGAGGCTCTGGCATCGCCAGTACCGGTCTTACCGCCATTGTCACGAACACCAGCCGAAACGACACCCTGGTTTTAAATCCGACGGATGCCTTTGTGGGTCAGGCCTCGGATACGGCGGTTAGCGAGTTCTCCTTTACGCCACCGTTTATCGATCCGACGGACCTTCCCGATACTCTCAGGATCGTATTCTTTGGCATCGCGTACGACAACGAAGGGAATTGTGGGGGCGCGGTGGAGGAAGAGTTCACCGATCAGGTTTCCTGCTCCTCGGTGCCCATCGGTGGCACGACCTACGCTGTTGCAAATGCGGTGACGGATGCCAACCAGGTCATCGCCGTGACGGGTCGAACCTCTCTTACCCCGGGCGGCGGGACGCTGGCCGATCTGCTCGTGGATACCCTTCGGTCGAGGGTCTACGTTTCAAACCTGACCAGAAACCGCATCCAGACCCTCGAAGCCGATCCCGGGAGCTGGGGCTCAGAGATTCTTGTTGGTGCCGACCCGTGGGGTCTGGACATCAGCCAGGGCGGAGACAGCCTTTTTGTCGCCAACTCCGGTGGGACCAGCATCTCATTCGTGTCCCTGGTGGGGTCTCCGAGGGAGGATCTTTCCAGACGTTTTGTGACACAGAATACGCCGCTCTTCGAGCTGACCCGGATCACCGAGGGGGAGGATAGTCTGGAGAGAGTGGAGGGGGTATTCATCGACTTCAGTGACCGGCCCCAGTTCCTCGCCCGGGATGCGATGGGGAGGCTGCTCTATTCCACGAAACCGACACCCTCCGCCGACGAAGGAACCATCCGGGTGATGACGAAGGAGGTCGGGTGGGCCTCACCAGAGGCCAAGATACTCCTCCTTCCCGCCGACGCAGTGTACGACTCCACGAAGGTCTCCATTGCCCACGTCGACAGCGTGGACATTTACCGCATCTCGGGCGGCGACGATCTGGTTGAGATCCACGACCACAAGACCGGGTTCCCCGATGTGACCGTTAGCTCTGGCGTTTTACGTTTGGATGCCGCGCTGGCAGCGATGTCTGCCAACCCGGACTCGGACATCTTCTGGATCCAGGGGTCTTGGGTCCGGGAACGTCTTTCCCTCCGTGACACGACTTACGTGACGGCTTCCGGGGACCGGGAGTGGGTGGCTTTCGGTGAGGGCGGAACCGGGCCGGAAGAAGCAGGGAGAATCACGCTCTGGGACGCCTCTGCGGCCAAGATCCACAGACGGCTCTTGGTGGCCGATCTTCTGAGCAACGCATCGGAGCGTGTGACCGGCTTGGCCCTGAACTATGACGGCTCACTGGGAGCTGCCCGCGGCAACGATGCCTCCTACTACTGGAGTACCGATCTCAGGCTTCAGGGATCGGTCCCCACCACCGTTGGGGGTGGAGCGGGTGTAGCCCTGCATCCCTCCCATCCAAGCTTTTCCCCAGCGACGCCCTCGTCCGAGACTACCCTGAGCTTTGTTGGCCAGGCGGACTACACGATTCGGATCTTGGACACCACCCACTTTTCGGAGAGGGGACAACTCCATATCCGGGATATGGTGGTGGGGCCGCTCAAGGCTGGCCCACCGCTGCCAACGGATAACAACGGAACCGGAGCCGCTTGCCTCGGTGAGGATTGCGTCGTCTTGAAGTTGTACGGAATCACCGACGGCGGCGGTGTGGTTACGGTGGATGTTCGGAGGCGAGACATCGCCGACCTGCTGTAACTGAACCCTTTTTCGAGAGCAGAGAAACCAGGGGATCGACATGCGACGTTATCTCATAGCCGCCCTTACGCTGACCAGTCTTGGGATTGCATCTGCTTCGCCGGCGCTTGCTCAGGGGTACAATTCCTCAGCGGGATGGAATGCGGGTTTGTTTATCAATACCGGGCTGAACGACGGAGCTGCCGCGGGCGAGGGGTTGGTAGAACTCAAGCCCGACGCGACCTGGATCGTGAGCGCCCATTACGACCGGTGGTTTGGTGGGGGCAACGTGGGGATTCGGGCTCGGGGTGGTTTTTCCAAACCGACCCTGCCCTGGGTTCAGGGAGACCGGGAGATTCGGGTCTACATGGCCGACATCGGGCTTTTGCTTCGACCCATCGTACCGGAACCGGGGAATTCGGTTCTGCCATTTGTTGGTGGTGGGGTTGGCTTCATCAACTGGGGCTTGGGGGACGGGCCCCTCACCACGTACGACCCTGCCGGCGCCACCTACGGCGGTGAAGAGGGCCTCAACCTCGTGGCGACTGCCAGCTTTGGGATCGACTTTGTCACACCCTGGCGCTGGGGTGAGGGGCCCCTCATCGTTCGATTGGAGGGTAGGGACCATATCCAGTTCTCTTCTCCCTTTGATCCGGTGAATCCCGAAGCTTCAGAGTTCGGAATGATCCACAATGCTGGCGTGGTCTTGGGGTTCCACACGGGAATCGGCGTGCTGGGAGGGGGTCGTTAAGGCAAGAGATCGCCAAAGGCATTCGCGAAAAGTTTGCGGCGGCCCCTCCCGACTCCCGGGAGGGGCCATTCGTCTTTCCGGGAACCCGCCGTGGAACCTGGTGGCGTGCTTTTGGTACCCGGGTTGGGACTGCCGGTTTTCCCTTTCGAAGAGAGGATGAACCAGAATGCGACGATTGAGGGTGCTATCACTACTCGGTCTGACCTTGGCTTTCGGTGGCCCGAAGGTGGCCTCGGGTCAGGAGGGCCAGGACTTCCTCAGCGTGGGGGAGATGGCCCCGGACGTTCAGGTGACCGGGGCTACTCGCCACGGGGTCCTCACCGAGTCCGTGAGCCTCAGCGACCTCCGTGGGGAAACGGTGGTCCTGGCGTTTTTCTTCAAAGCCCGGACCGGTGGCTGAACGGTTCAAATGCAAGCGTACCGTGATCAGTACGCAAGTCTATTCCGTGACGGCCAGAACGTTGTTCTCGTGGGCATCTCCAATGATTCTCCCGAGGAATTGGCGTCGTGGGCGAAGGATGAGGACTTCCAGTTCTTGTTCGGGAGCGATCCCGATGGATCGGCCTATGCCGCCTTCGGCGGGGATCCCCGGGACAATGGAATGGTGGGTAGCCGGGCCGTGATGGTTGTGGATCCGGACGGGCGGATCGCCGAGGTGATTCCGCGGTTCAACCAGGTGGACCCAGGCGCCTACTCCCAGCTGAAGGAAGCCATCGATCGGGTCACACCGGAGGCAATCGAAGGATCCTGATGCGGGAGAGGGTTTCCGAAGGCCTGGTATGAGATCAGGTCGGGGTTTCGGCGGCCTACGGTGTCAGTTCCCGACGAGTTTCCGAACCTCTCCCACCAGATCCTGATCCCTGCCCGAGCCGGTGTAGGCCACCTTACCCTCACCATCCAGGATCACCACGATGGAGGTGCCGGGGATCTCGTAGGCGTTCACCGCTTCTCCGTCCTCGTCCCAAAGGTACACGTACTCGATGCCGTGATCCTCAACGTGGCGTTTCACACGTCGCTGGGACTGGGAAACCGCCACCGCCACCGCCACGATGTTGACCTGAGATCCCCAATCCTCTTGGATCCTATCCAATTGCGGTTGCAGGGCCTCGCAGATCTCGCACCAGGAAGCCCAAAACTCGATGACCGTGGGCTTTCCCATAACCACGTAATCCAGGATTTGCACAGCGTTGCCGTCCAGGTCCTGAAGGCCGGCGGCCGGGGCTTCTGACCCCAGGGGAAGCGAAATCTCCTGGCTCGCCAGCCCTGGAGGTGTGGCCAGCACTCCAAGGAGCAGGATCGTTCCGCCCCACCCTAACCGATTCAGCGTTCGTTCCATCATAGGTTGTAACCTGCCCTTATGAAGTAGTACTGGGCGACGGCGATCATCAGGATTCCGGCGCCTTTCTTTATCCATGTCATCCACTTCCCGGATCGGGGTAGGAGAGCCACGGTTCCGGAGAAAAGCCCCACCACCACCAGGATCGCGGTCATGCCGAGGGAGAAAACAAAGAGGTAAGCAAACCCCATTAGACCCGCTTGAGTAGCAGCAACCCAGGTCAGCACAACGGCAAACGCGGGAGCGCCACAGGGTGCGGCAACCACCCCAGAGCTGGCTCCAAGGAGGAATACCGCTCCAAAGGAACCCCCACCTCGGCCCCCGGCCCAACCCATGAGTCTTCGGGGTACCGGGACGGGAAAAACGTCCAACATAAAAAGCGAAAAGAGAAGCAAAAGGTTCCCGATTCCCAACAGGGCCCATGGGCTCGCGCCCACGCTCCCGAAAAGGGTTCCGGTGAGACCGGCCAATAGGCCCAGGGACGCATA
>JBDHGR010000386.1:0-4840 GCA_039589815.1 Gemmatimonadota bacterium
GGGACTCACCTCGTCGCAGTAACCGTGCAGCCCGTCGAGATCCTGGGGCACGTGGGGGTACTTCTGGAGCTGGGCGCCCAGAACAGCAGCTGTGGTCCGTATGTCCCCGAGGGCGGTATGGGCCTCCTCGTGCGCCCGGTCCAGGTAGAACCTGGCGGCGGCGGAAAGGTCCCGGGGTTCTTCACGGTGAAAAATGAACTGGGCGTCGATGAGACGGCGGTCCCGGATGGAAAATGGCACCACGGCCCTTTTGAATTCGGCAAGCAACAGGGGGAGGTCGAATCGGCGGATGTTGAAACCTGCCAGGTCGCAGGGCTCAAGCAGCTCGGCGAGGGCCTTTGCCCTGGCCGAGAAGGGGGGTTCTTCGGCCACGTCCTCGTCCGTGATCCCGTGCACCGCCGTGGCCTCAGCCGGGATAGGAGTCTCGGGATTGAAGCGGCGCACCCGTTCGAGGACGTCGCCCTGAGGAGACACGCGGATAAGGGCCAGTTCGATGATCCGGTCTGAGACGGTGCTCAGCCCTGTGGTTTCCAGATCCATGAAGGCCAGGGGGCGATCAAGCTTGAAAGGGAGGATCATTATCCGCTCTCCCAGGAGGTCACTGTTGCCGAGCCGTCAAAGAAGAAAGTTGAAAGAGCACGGTTCGGATACCATGGTTAAGGGAATCTTCATTTCTAACCTCATACCGGGGTAAACGATCCCAAAGAGGCGGACATGGCCGATTCCATGAGGGCGGTGGTCATCACCGAGTTCGGCGGGCCGGAAGTTCTCGAAGTCCAGGAAGTGGAACGGCCGGTGCCTGGGCCGAAGGAAATCCTGGTCCGGGTCAGGTCGTCGGGCTTGAACCGGGCCGACCTGGTTCAACGGGTCGGAAACTACCCCGCCCCACCCGATTCCCCTCAAGATATCCCTGGCCTGGAGTATTCCGGAACCGTGGAGGCGGTGGGACCCGACGTGACCCTCTGGAAGGAGGGAGACAGCGTCATGGGGATCGTGGGTGGGGGCGGCTACGCCGAGTTCGCGGTGGTCCACGAGAGGACAGCGGTGAGAGTACCGGCGGGTATCGACCTCGCCGACGCCGGAGCTATCCCCGAGGTGTATATGACGGCATTCGATGCCGTCTTCCGGCAGATGAACCTCTCGGAGGGAGAAACGGTCTTGATTCACGCGGTGGGAAGTGGCGTGGGGACCGCTGCCGTGCAACTGACCCAGTCGGCAGGGGTCCGGTCCATCGGAACCTCCCGGACCCCCGGAAAAGTCGATCGGGCCCTGGAGCTCGGTCTCGATGTGGGGATCCTGGGGGATGAGCGTTGGCCGGACCGGGTGATGGAGGCCAGTGGCGGGGAAGGCGTGGACCTCATCCTGGACCTGGTGGGGGGGGCCTACCTGGAGGGCAACCTCCGAGTGATGGCCGAGGGGGCCCGGCAGATCGTCGTGGGGGTCCCCTCCGGCACCAAAGGCCAGATCGACCTCCGAGTCCTCATGGGGAAACGAGCGATCATCAAGGGGACGGTCCTGAGAGCCAGGCCCCTGGAGGAGAAGATTACCCTGGCTCGGGATTTCGAGCACCGGGTGTGCCCTCTGTTTGCGGCAAGGAAGGTGCGGCCCATTGTCGACAGCACCTTCCAGCCGGAAGATGTTTCTGATGCACACACGGTTATGGCGGAGAACCGAAACTTCGGGAAGATCCTTCTGCTCTGGGGTTGAACCTGGGCCTGCCTGGAGCGGATTATTTCGAGGCCCCCCGGACGGCTCTGGGCTTGAACCTGGGCCTTCCAGGAACGGATTTCATCGGGGCTCCCTTGTACGACTCAGGGGTTGAATCGGGGCCTGCCAGGAAAGGATCTCGTCGAGGCCCCCTTGTACGGCTCTGGGATTGAACCTGGGCCTGCCAGGAACGGATATCCTCGAGGCCCCCTTGTACGGCTCCCGATCCCGGGACACCTTGCCACCTCGATACCTGATCGATTCCTCTGACGGGAGGCACAAGTGCGTCGCCTTTTTGTCCTTTCCAGCTTTGTTCTTCTTTCGTCGCTGGCCCTGGCTGGGCCGGGACCTCTCCATGCCAAGGCCCAGGCGGCCGCGCCTCAAAGTGTTGGCGCTTCCATCCAAGAGATTGCCCCTCCCCCTCAGATCGATCCCAGGATCTATGACATCATCGCCGCGGCTTCCCCTGAGAGGGTGGAAGCGGACGTAAGGGCGCTGGCCGGGTTTGGGACCCGGAATACATTTTCCGATACCGTTTCGGCGACCCGTGGGATCGGGGCGGCCCGGCGTTGGATCAAAGCGGAGTTCGAAAAGATTTCGTCGGAGTGCGGGGGCTGTTTGGAGGTATTCTATCAGACGTTAATGATGCCGGCGTCGCGTCGGGTTCCAGAGGAGACCGCGGTAGTGAGTGTGGTCGCAGTCCAAAGGGGCACCTTGTACCCAAACAAGTACGTCATAATGTCCGGAGATATCGACTCCCGAGCCTCCGGAGGAAACGATGGTGAAACCGATGCTCCTGGAGCGAATGACAACGCAACGGGCATGGCCGGAGCCATGGAGGCCGCACGTCTCTTGACCCAGTACGAGTTCCCGACCAGCATCGTCTACGCGGGCTTGTCGGCGGAGGAACAAGGGCTATACGGCGGGCAGAAAATGGCTGCTGTTGCCGTAGAAGAGGGCTGGGACATTGTCGCGGTTCTCAACAACGACATGATCGGAAACACCGAAGGGATCGATGGGATCAAGGACAACACCACCTTCCGGGTGTTCTCGGAGCCCGTGCCCGCCACCGATGAACTGGCAGATCACCGACGGCGTCGCACCCGCGGCGGCGAAGTGGATGGACCCTCCAGACAAATCGCCAGATACGTCGACCGCATCGCCGATCTCTACTTTCCCAACCTTGACGCCAAGATGATCTACCGACTGGATCGGTTTGGCCGAGGAGGCCACCACCGGCCCTTCAACGATGCAGGGTTTCCCGGAGTGCGAATCATGGAAACCCACGAGAACTACATCCGGCAACACCAGGACATTCGGGTTGAGGACGGGATTGAATACGGGGACGTGGTTGAGTGGGTGGACTTCGACTACACGGCTAAGATGACGGCTTTGAATGCTGCAGTGATGGCTTCAATGGCGTGGGCTCCTCCATCCCCAGCGAATGTCAGGATCGGTGGGTCGAATCGCCCTTCGGCGGTTCTCTCCTGGGAAGTGTCGGACGACCCGAACCTGGCGGGTTACAAGGTCTACTGGAGAGATACGACTGCTCCGCAGTGGGAGCACTTCCGTTGGGCGGGTATGACGGACACCTATACGCTGGAGAACGTTATCATCGACAATTACCTCTTCGGCGTGGCTGCCGTGGCAAAGAACGGGAACGAAAGCACGGTGGTTTTTCCAGGCAACTAAGGAGCCAAGAAGACAAAGGGATCGCGGGGAGCGGGGTCGCTGGCTCCGGGCTGGACCGGGAGGCCTGACAGGATTGGGCGGCAGGACTTCCCTCCCGGGCAAACCGAATCCTCATCGGGTCGCCGCTGGGCCCGGGCTTGTGCCTCCCCGGTTTCACCACATCTGGTCCCTCAAGGCCCGCTTTCGCGCCTTCCTGCCCCGCCCTCATTTGGTCCCTCAGGGCTCTGGTACGTGCGGCCCCTCGCGGCTGGCCCCGCCTTCTCTAGGCCCTCAGGGCTCTGGTTCGGGCGGCCCCTCGCGGCCCGGCCTCGAGCGGTCCGCCTGGGGTGAGAGCCGTTGTCCCTCAAGGCTGGTCCCGCTACCGTCCGGCGGCTCCCAGCGCCCATCGAAGTGCGTGCCACCCCGGGGATCGAAGAACACCGGCCGTCCCTTGCTCCGCCAACTCATGGTCCAACCTCCTTCGTGCATCAGCCGGTGGTGATAGCGACAGAGCAACACACAGTTCGCTAGCGAAGTCTCACCTCCTTCGGCCCAGTGTTTTATGTGATGACCCTCGGTGAACCGGAGCCCACAGCCCGGGAACCGGCATCCCTGGTCCCTGATCTCCAGGGCCCGACGGAGGGAGGGTGGAAGGGTCCGCGTCCGCCGGCCCACATCCAGGATGGTGCCGTCCGGGGCATGGCTCACTTCCACCACACCGGCATCGCAACCAAGCCTCTGGGACTGTGCGCCTGCGCTTCGCTCGACGGTCTCGCGGATCAACTACTCCGTGCGCTCAGCGCAACCACCTGAAAGGCCGCTCGGCTCAGCTGAAACGCGTGTACCGTCGTCCAGCTCCGATCGGCCCCCCTCCCCATGGGCCTTCAGTGTCTCGGCCTCGACATGAAGCATCACCTGATACCGATCGGCCCGGGTTCCACTGATAGGCGGCTCGCCTGCTTCGTATGCCTCGTATGCCCCGTTCCCCCCGTCGTCGGTCGCACCCCTCTCACCCTTACCTCCGAACCCGGCCGCCAACGCCCGCTCGGCCAACAGGCCCAGGGCATCGGCCCGCCGCTGGGCCCCGGCTCGCTGAGACGTTTCAGCTGAAACGCTCGGCTCAACTGAAACCCGGACTTGGGCCCCGGCTCCAGCCTCGGCCCCAACCTCCTGTCCCTGACCCTGCGCGGACTCCTGTCCTGGCCGTCGCGTCTCCCGATAGAGTGCATCACTGGCCGCATCAATGGCCCGCATCAGCAACACACCCAGCTCGGCTGGCAATCGGCCCTTCACGACGTACATCCCATCGCCATCGGGGAAGACCGAGAACGACCGGCTCTCGTAGCGGTCCCGCTCCAGTGCTGCCTCGTCTTCCCGGCTCCCGCGCTTCACCCCCCGGACCATCCGCTCCACCTGAGCCGTCGTCGATCCCCGGGCAAAGGTCAGCAGCTCTTCTTCATTG
>JBDHGR010000387.1:0-1216 GCA_039589815.1 Gemmatimonadota bacterium
CTGGGGAGGGAATCTGCTGCGGGCCTGGCGGGAAGTGGAACGCATAGCAGCAGAGATCCAGGGGTAGGCGGGCTCAGGCGCTCAACACGTCGAGGAACTGCTCAAGGGAGTCTTCGGGAGTCGAGGCGCCGAAGGCCTGCGTCTGCAGCCGCCTGTAGAGCGGCCAGGTATTCCGCTCGTGCCAAGGGTCGATTCAGCTCGGGACAAACTTGGTCTCCTACCTTCCCACCGGGTCGGTACTGTGGCATGACGTTGACATACGCTTCCGTGCCCAGCTCCGTGGCGATCCACTCCAGGATGGATCTGGACTCTTCCGGTAGCCCAGGCATCACCAGATGTCCCTCTGGGTAGTCCTCTGCCTTCAGGTACTTTTTGCTGAGGGAAGGGCTGAACAGTTTCAGGTCCGGCATGTAGATGTCTACGACACCGTCCAGGAGTGCCAGACTCTGAAGGGAGTCGTAACCGCTGGTGTTGTAGACCAGGGGAAGACGAAGCCCCTGGTCCACGGCGATGAGGAGGGCCTCCAGAACCTGAGGGACGATGTGCTCCGGAGTCACGAAGTTGATGTTGTGGCACCCGTGGCGTTGGAGGGAGAGCATCAAGCCTGCCAGGACGTGGGGGGGCATTCCCTCCGACGGAGGGCGGACCCCCTGACTGATATCGAAGTTCTGACAAAAGACACAGCGGAGGTTGCAGTGCCCAAAGAATATCGTGCCTGACCCGTTCCATCCTCGTAGACAGTCCTCTTCCCCCATGTGAGGGAAAGCGCTAGTCACCAAGGCATAGCGGCCTGTCTTACAGGCCGACCAACGATTCTCCAGTCGGTTCACGTCGCAGTCACGGGGACAAACCCTGCATTTGGCCAGATCCTGCACGGCTTTGGTGGCCCGGGCCTTCAGCTCCCCCGGGTTGAGTTGGAGGTAGGCAGGGATGAATCCGGAGGGACCGCCGAACGTGGTCATGACCTCACCCACCCGTTCATCGGTGGTTCACCTGAAGTCGCCCAGCCGGACGGGCTGGCGCCGGGCACCCCACCTTCCCGGGCGAGGCTCGAACACACCGGGAATCTGGGTCCCGCACTGCTCGCAACAGGCACTTCCGGTCAGGTCCCATTCGGACAGGACGTACCAGTCCCGGCCGATGAGGAGGTGGCCGCAGTCCGGACAGAACGTGCTTCCCCCCTCCTTGTCGTGCACGTTCCCCGTGTACACGAATC
>JBDHGR010000387.1:1223-6059 GCA_039589815.1 Gemmatimonadota bacterium
GACTCCGTTCTCCATGGCGATGGTCCGGGCCATGGTGAGTTTGGCAGCCGGTGTTGAGGGAACGTCCTTGAGCTTCCAGTCCGGATGAAAGGCGGTGAAGTGTATGGGCACCTCGGGGCCCAGGTTTTCCACTATCCATTCCGTCATGTCGTGGAGCTCGGCTTCCGAGTCGTTCCATCCCGGGATCAGCAGGGTCGTCAACTCCACCCAAACGTCCGTTTCGTTACATACGTAACGGAGAGTTTCCTTCACGGGATCGAGGTGGGCGGCCGCAAGTTTGCGGTAGAAGCTCTCGGAGAAGGCCTTAAGATCGATATTCGCGGCATCCATATGCCGATAGAACTCTTCCCGGGGCTCCGGGCAGACGTATCCGGCAGTCACCGCCACGGCATGAATGCCCTCTTCCCGGCAGGCTTGGGCGACATCAACCGCATACTCGTGGAAAATGACCGGATCATTGTACGTGAAAGCCACGCTCCGGCATCCCAGTTCTCTTGCAGCTCTGGCGATGATTTCGGGAGATGCCTCATCCATGAGCCGGTCCATCTCCTTCGACTTGGAGATGTCCCAGTTCTGGCAGAACTTGCACGCGAGGTTGCATCCGGCGGTACCGAAGGAGAGGATCGGAGTACCCGGAAGAAAGTGATTCAGGGGCTTCTTTTCGATGGGATCGATGCAGAATCCCGAGGACCGGCCGTAGGTAGTGAGGACCATCGTTCCCTCTTGATGGGCCCGGACGAAACACATTCCCCGCTGGCCGCTTCGAAGCCGACAGAAGCGGGGGCAGAGGTCACACTGGATCCGGCCATCGTCCAGAAGATGCCAAAAACGGCCGGGGAAGCCTTCCCCCCTCACAGGGCTCTCTCCCTCTTTCTCAGCTGGCGCCGGGGCGGCCTCATTCCTCGACCAGTATTCTTGGGAGGGACGGGTTCACATGCATGAGGAGGTCGTAAACCGAAACGCCGAGGGCCTGGGCCATATTGTTCGGTTCCAGCTCCGGGCGATCCGGGCCCATGAGTGTGACCGGGTCCCCGACGTGGACGGAGAGGTGGTCTCCAATCTCCACGATACAGTGACTGGCGCTGACGGCTCCGATGACGGGGAACAACCGATCCCTGATCAGGACCTGGGCCCCGTTTACCGCCTCCCGTGGGTACCCGTCGGCGTGCCCGACGGGGAGTGTAGCTACCCAGGTGGGGCGGCCGGCGATCCACGGACGGCCATACCCCACCCCGTCCCCCTCTTCCAGGTGGGAAACGCGGACAACACGGGTCCTGAACCGAAGAGCGGATCGAAGGCTGGCCATCTGCCTCTCCCTCTCCGGTTCACTGGGGTAGGAACCGAACAACGCGATTCCCGGTCGGACGAGGTCGAGGTGCCCATCCGGGAGATGGAAGACGCCGTTGGAGGCAGCGGCATGTAGTCGCCCTGTTTCTACCCCAGAAGCCCTTGCCGCCCGGGTAACCTCCAGGAACCGACGGAGTTGTTCCTGGTCGAAATCCCGGTCTTCTCCCAATTCGGTGAAAGTGCCGTGCACAAGGATTCCAGGATGTCGGCTCAGCTCGATCATCCATGACAGGGCGTTCCGGTAGGACATCCCCATCCGGCCCATTCCCGTGTCCAGGTAGAAATGGACCCCGACCGGCATGCCGAGCGCACGGGAAAGCGGTAGGATCCGATCGGCAGCGTCGGAGGTGAAAATCCCGAATTCGACCTGGGCCCGAGCGAGTTCCTGGCCCTCTTCCGGGGAGACCATGCCCATGAGGAGGATGGGTTTTTGCACACCAGCCGACCTCAGCTCCAGGGCCTCTTCTCCCTTGACCACGGCGAACCCCAGAATCCCGGGGGTTTCTTGGAGGATCACGCCGACAGTACGGATTCCCAGGCCATACCCGTTGTTCTTGACCACCGCGAGAATGGGCCGTTCTCCGGAGAGGCGTCGGACTTCATCTACCGCCTGAACCAGGTGTTTGGGTATGACCTCAACCCAAGGGTCGAAGCGGTCTTCTGGGAGAGGGGGTATCTCTCCGGAGGCAGGGAATCTGGAGTCGGGCAGATCACCAGCGAGGGGGCCGGATGGTTCCAGACCTCTGAACACCCCGGGACTGGAGGCCAGAACTGTAGCGCTCAGGAACGCGCGACGAGAGATGGTCATTGGGGCATCTCCAAGGAGTGATCCTGATGGTCAAAATAGCCGCGCCCCGGAGGTTGATGCCACCGGGGCGTGCTCCACCAGGCACTCAAATCCCTTCGGTTGCCCCAGGGAGCTTAGTCCTCGGACTCCTTCTCCTCGGGATCATCCGCCTCGGATTGCTCCTCCTTCGGGCGCTGCTTCAGGTCTTCCATTTCCTTCCTTGCCCGGTCCAGGGCGTCGGCCATCTTCCTCAGAATCTCGGGGCCAGTCTCCCAGGCGAAGGCTCCCTCGAAAGTGGAATGAGCCAAGCGGGAGAAGGCAGAGGAAAGGTCCCGCGTGTCCTTTCCCCAGAAGCGGTCAGCAAAAGCACCTATTCTCTCGAAGATTTCGTCCACGAAATCGCCGTTTTCATCCAGGTATTCCCGCCCTTCATCCGTGATCTCGTAGGTCTTTTTGCCGTCTTCCTCTCGACTCCGGACGTACCCCTCGTCCTCCAGCATTTGCAGGGTAGGGTAAACGGATCCCGGGCTGGCTTTGTAGCAGCCGCAGGATTCCTCCTCCAACGCCTGCATCACTTCATACCCGTGCATGGGCTTTTCGGAAACCAACCGTAGAATGACAAACTTCAAGTCTCCTCGTTCGAAGATCCTCCACCGAAACCGGCGTCCACGCTGGTTGGCCCAGGTTCCGAAACCGAATCCAAATCCATCGCCGCAACAGTCGTCGCTTTTTTCTCCCATCGTTCCCTCCGTGTGATATATCGGCCGATATATCTAACGATATATCGGAACTGGGATGTTGGCAAGGCGCTTCTCCACAGCCTCGGACCCGAAGAAATGGATTCCAACTTCCCGACTGTCAGCGCCGTCAAACCCAATGCCCCCGGTGAATCCCGGAGCTGGTTTCATCCGTACGGGTTGATGATCTCATCCTTAGCGCCAGGAGTTGGAAATGAAAGCCGTCATCGCGCTCTCCGGACTCGCCGGTCTGATCATCTTCGGACCGCCCATCATCAAGTCCCGGACCCATCGCCACGAGGTTTCCGTCATCGTCCACGAGGCCACCCGCGTCCATGAGGTTGCTCACGAGGCCGCCCACATCAAGGACTCATGGGACGGACAGAGCAATTGCCGTTTCGAAGCAGAGCGGAGTTTTTCAACCCCGTCCGGCTCCGTGCGGGAGCTCCGGCTCACGGCTGGGGCAGGTTCCCTCGAGGTGATCGGTGTTGAGGGTCTTGGGGAGATTCAGGCTGTTGGACGGGCCTGCGCCTCCCACGAGGAGTTCCTTGAAGACATCCAGTTGAGCTCGGAGATGGAGGGCTCCGCTCTCGTCATGGAAACCCGACATCCTGATTGGAGCGGCTGGAGGGGCGGAAACCGATATGCCCGCCTCGACCTCAGGGTGGAAGTGCCGGCTGGCTTGGCCGCGGAGATTCTTGATGGGAGTGGGGAACTGACCGTCTCTAATCTGGGATCGTTGATGATCCAGGACGGGTCGGGAGAGATAATGGCAAGCGGGATCCGCGGAGACCTGGCCGTCCAGGACGGATCCGGCGAACTGGAGATTCGAGGAGTCTCTGGTTTCGTGAAGGTTGAGGATGGATCAGGGGAGGTGTTCCTTGAAGGGGTGGGTTCCGATGTGGAGGTCCACGACTCCTCGGGCGAGTTGGAGATTCGAGGGATCGAGGGATCCGTAACCCTGACGGACAGCTCTGGGGAGGTGAATATCCAGGATGTGACCGGATCCGTGAGGGTCCTTGGAGATGGCTCCGGGGATATCGTGGTTGACGGGGTCGGTGGCGATTTCATCGTGGAGGCGGACGGAAGCGGCGGAATCCGATTTGAGAATGTGGATGGGACGGTGGATATTCCGCGAAAGAAGAAGGGACGTTAGCCCAAGGATATCCGGTCCAGCCGGAAAGCCCCTGGCGCAAACCGGGCGGCCCTGGGGAGATTCCCTCAGGGCCGTTCTCTTTTTGCCGATCCTTTTGATCTCCCGAACCGGAGCAACGCCATGACCACTCCCACTCTCAGATACCTCTCCCGGGAAGACGTGGAGTCTCTGGAGATCCCGATGGAGGCCATCATCGAAGCGGTGGAATCTGCGTTGCGTGAGAAGGGCCAGGGCACTGCGGAAATGCCTCCCAAACCCGGGGTCCACCCTCGGCCCGATGCTTTCATCCATGCCATGCCCGCATTCCTTGGTGGGATGGGGGCTGCCGGCCTCAAGTGGGTGTCGGGGTTCCCCCAGAATCCTGAGAAGGGTCTTCCATACATCAGCGGCCTTTTCGTCTTGAACGACGTGGAGACCGGTTTGCCGTTGTCGGTCATGGACTGCACCTGGATGACCGGCGTGCGTACCGGGGCCGCGTCTGCCGTGGCCGCGAAATACCTCGCGCGGCCCGATTCCAGGACGGTGGGGATCGTCGCCTGTGGCCTCCAGGGCAGGACCAATCTCGAGGCCATGGCATGTGTGTTCCCCCTGGAGAGGGTCTTTGCCTACGACGTCGACGGAAAGGTCGCCGGGGCCTACTCGGAGGAAATGGGGGAGAAGCTGGGGGTGGAGGTGACTCCCGTGGACCGGGTACGGGACGCGGTCGAGGGCCTGGACATCGTGGTGACCAGCGGCCCTATTTTGAAAAACCCATCCCCGACCATCCCAGCGGGGTGGTTAGCCCCGGGTGGATTCGCCTGCCCCTTGGA
>JBDHGR010000388.1:0-5275 GCA_039589815.1 Gemmatimonadota bacterium
ACCGCCGCGCGGCAAACAGATCCATCCAGAGGCAAGGTGACCATGCGATAGGCCGTCATGCGGTCCACGTCTGCGCCCAAATCCCCAAGCCCTTCAGGGATCACGTCCCTGGCAATGGCGCTGGCCGGGAAGAACACCCTGGCCCCGTCAGCGTCGCCAGCCTCACGGAATGCTTCCACAAGCCCTTCCCCGCTGCCCCCTTCTGGAATCCGATGGGCGGGCCAGCCGGCTTCTGCCAAGGAGCGGGCGGTGGAAGGCCCCACCGCTGCGATCCTGACTCCTTTCGGAGGGGCCGTGAGCCGACTCACCACGGCTTCAACGGCCCGCGGGGACGAGAAACAGATCCAGTCGTAATCCTCGATTCGGGCCAGGGCCGCCAGGAGCGGGGATGGGTCCTCCGGCGGTTTGAACCCGATGCTACCCCAGTCCAGGACACGGGCTCCGCGTTTGGTCAGAATCGTGGTGAGGGGGCCGCCACCACCCTCCCCCCGGGTAACCGCAACACCGATCCCTGAAAGGGTCTCGTCACTTCCCATTCGACACTGCACGGATCTCGGCCAAGATCTCCTCCCCTCCCCCTCGGATGAGTTCTTCGGCTAGATCCCGGCCAAGCCTCTCAGCCTCCTCCGGGGGGCCTCCGATCTCCCCATCCACACCGCGATTTCCGTCCAGAGAGCATACTCTTCCCCGGAGGCGCAGACCGGCCTCACCGCACTCCCCGAAAGCCGCCACGGGAATCTGGCAACCGCCCTCCAGGGTCCGCAGGAAAGCCCGCTCTGCGGTGGTGGCCGCCCGTGTGTCGGCGTGCTCGAGGCCACCCACCCACTCCATGATATCGGCCTCGCCTGCCCGAGCCTGAATCCCGATGGCACCCTGTGACACCGCGGGGAGAAAGAACTCGAAAGGCAGGTAGGCCGATATCCTATGACTCATCCCCAGACGCTTCACCCCAGCGGCAGCCAGAACGATGGCATCGTATTGTCCATCGTCGAGCTTCCCGATCCGGGTGGGCACGTTCCCCCTGAGTTCGGCTATCTCCAGATCCGGACGCCACCGTGCCAGGAGGGCCTGCCGCCTCAGACTGCTCGTTCCCACCTTAGCTCCCGGCGGGAGATCCTCGGGTGAAAAAGGAGACTCCCCGGAGGAGAGGGATTTCTGGTACGAAAGGGACTCCCCCTGCGAAAGGGACTCCCCCTGCGAAAGGGAGGGCGAGAAAAGGAGAACGTCCCTGGGGTCCTCACGCTCCATGACCGCCCCCAGGGTCAACCCAGGAGGCATCTCGGTTGCCAAGTCCTTCAGGCTGTGGACGGCCAGGTCCACTTTCCTGCCCAGAAGCGCCTCCTCGATCTCTTTGGTGAAAAACGCCTTCCCCGGCACCTCGGAGAGGGGCACGTCCTGGATCCTGTCACCTTCGGTCTTGATGAGAACCAGATCCGGATCCGGGGCACCCGGGACAGCCATGAGGGCGGAGGCCACATGCTCTGCCTGCCAGCGGGCCAAAGCCGATCCTCGGGTACCGATTCGGACACGCCGATCAGAGGCCGTCACGAGCCATCCTCTTCAGCGCGGTCCTCTTCCCTACCATCCTCTTCCCTACCATCCTCTTCCCTACGACCCTTCGGGTCGGGCTCATCATCTGGGACGGGGTCCTCCCCCAGGCCCGTTTCCTCCGCTAACTCGGGCTTCTCAGCCAAGTCGGGCCCCTTTTCTTCGCCCACCCCCGATCCTCGGCCTCCGGCCTTATCGTTCTGAAACGGCTCCATGTCGAGCTCGAAAAGCTCCTGAATGGCCACCAGTTTGTGGATGCCATGTCTGCTCGATGTTTCCACGCCACGGATCAAGGTCGTGGGCTGATGAAGGAGCTTGTTCAGTAGAGCTCGGGTGTACTCCTTTAGAGATTCCAGGTCGGCAGAGTCGAAGTTCTTCACCTGCCGCGCCAACTCCTTGTCGGCGATCTCCTGGAAACGTCCTCGGAGGGCTCGGATCACCGGAACCATATCCAGGGACTCATACCAGGCCAGGAACCGATCCACTTCTTCCACAATGACCCCCTCCACTTTGGGGATCTCCCGTCTCCGCCGGGATCGGTTCTGGTCGGCGATACTCTCCAGGGCATCCAGGTCGTAGAGGAAGAGGCGGTCCAAGTCACCCACCCTCGGGTGAACATTCCGGGGATTGGAGATGTCCACCACGACCTTGGGGCCACGGCCCGAACGTTTCAGAACCCGGGCCATTCGGCGGGCATCGATGATCGGCTCCCGGGCCCCGGTTGCCGTCACGATGACACGGGCTTCCACCAGGGCACCATCCATCTCCTCCCAAGGACGGGCCTGTCCGCCCAACTCGTCAGCCAACGCCTGGGCTCGTTCGAAGGTCCGGTTGACCACCGTCAGCACCCTGGGGCCCGCGTCGGCGAAGTGTCGGGCCACCAGGACTCCGGTTGCACCTGCTCCGATGACGAGAACCGGGTACCGCTCCAACCTGTCCAGGATCTTCTGGGCCATTTCCACGGCGGCATGGGCAACGGACACTGTACCCCTACCGATCTCCGTCTCGGTCCTGGCCCTTTTCCCCACATGGGCAGCGGAATTGAAAAGACGCGTCAGCAGGGCTCCCGTGGCCTTCTGTCGATCGGCAACCTCAAACGCTTCCCTGACCTGACCCAAGATTTGCGACTCGCCGATCATTAAGGAGTCCAACCCGGAAGCCACCCGGAAGAGATGTCGGACGGTTTCCCTTCCGGCCCAGGAATAGGTGAACTGGCCAGTGCTGAGATGTGAGACCCCTTTGAGCTCGTCCACCAGCTCCCGGAGCACCTGATCGGCTTCGGCTCGATCCCTCACGAAGCCGTAAACCTCCGTCCGGTTGCAGGTCGAAAGAACCGTCACCTCCCGAATCAGATCCGCGTGGGGTTTCAGCCTACCATAGAACTCCCCCATTTCCTCGGGATGCACCTGGACCTCGTCCCGGACCTGCGCCGAGGCCGTTTTGTGACTCACACCCAGGACGAGAAGTTCCATGGATCAGGAGAACTGATGAAAGGAGGGAAAGATGAGGGTCATGGCCAGGGACGAACCCACCATGAGGAGAAACGCAACCATGGAAAGGTACGCCAGCTGACGGTTGGGCCACCTGAACAGGTAACGTCCCCCCAGCGTCAAGCCATACAGGACCCATAGGACAACCGTCAGTAAGAACTTCGGGTCGGTATAGAAGGTCCCCTCCAATCGCCCTTGGGAAGCCAGCTCATCAGCCCAGAGACTGCCAATAAGGATCGCCAGGGTCAGGGCGATCCACCCAAGTAGCACCGCGCCCAGGTTCAAACGGGAGAGGGTCTCCAGGTTGGGCATCCGCCGAAAGATCAGGCCCACCCTGTGCTTCTTCAGCTCCCGATAGAGGAGCGCATACATCGCACCATAAACCGCTGCGACGGAGAGGGCGACATAGCCAAGGAGGGCCGACGTGACATGCACGGCGAAGAGGGGCGACCGGAGAATCTCGTCAACCTCTCTGGTATGCGTAACGAAGGCACTGGACAGGATTTGGAAGAACAGGACCGGGACCAGGAGAAAGACCCCGGTGGCCTGGTCCTTCCAACGCCATTCCAACCCCAGGTAGACCACAGCCATGGCGAACGCGATGAAGGTAAAGCCCTCCCAAGCGTTGGCCACCGGCACATGTTGGAAAGTCAGGCTCGCCAGGAACAAATAGACGACGTGGGCTCCTACCACCCAAACGGTGATACGAGTTGCCCACGGCCTGGCCCATTCCGGAGCTTCCATGAACACCACCAGGTAGGCCACCGCCGCCAGGAGGTATCCCAGAGGTAAGAGGACGTTCAAGAGCTGTAGGGCCGTATCCACGGGCCTGGCCTCCTTTGGTCTTCCCCGTACAAAGGTCTTTGGGAGAATCCGACTAATATGACCTGAAGGGGGTTCAATTGGAATCGTGACTCGGTCCGGACTCTCCCCGTTCGCCGCAGCGTAAGAAGGGGGGGGCAGACTCACGGCAACGTGGCGGGGAGCCGGATCTTCCTCCGAACCGTCCGGTTCTTCTTGGGGGTGCTTCCACCTGGCTTGGAGTGCTTCCCCATGGCCCCTCACCGCTGACCCCGTTTCCGGCTCCCATTCCCTGACCACCAGATCATGGCCCAATTTCCCAAGCCCACTACCTGGTCCCCAGCACTTTGCCCAAATTCCTAACCCTGTTTTCTGACACCACTTACGCTCAGTCTTGTTTGGTTTTGATCTGCGCGCATCTGGACATGCGGGCGCCGGTTTTGTTTCCCCCCCGCGCCAACCCAAACATGTGAGCCGCCTGTCTCATCCGGCCTCCGTCTCCGTTGCGATCATCTTTCCAGGCTGGCGGTTCGCTCCTCCGTAGCGCTGGGCCATGAGAGCCGTTGCGCTGGGCCATGAGAGCCGTTGCGCCCAACGAAGCGCGGGAGCGGCCGATTCATCCATGCGAGCGACCCCTTCTTCCCCGGAGCGCCCATCCGTGCATTGATGCGTCCCAACGAGCCATGGACAGATATTGGGTCTCGGAGTTGGAGCGGTCCCGGACCCCTTCCTGAGGTGCCGCCAGGATGTATTGGTGGCCCCCTGAGGGTCGGCGTCGCTCCATCCCTCGTCCGATCACCTCCGACCCCGTCCTCCCCAGCCAGACAGCCAGGAACGAAGCCACAAAACCGCCTCATATATTCCTAAAAACCACTTGTCACTTCAGGATTTGGGAGGAGGAGAGGGAGAGGATGTATGCCGTGAAAGAGTTGGAACCGGTTCGAAGGCTGTATGCGGTGCGAGACGAGGGGTCCCGGTCGCCCGAGGGGTCCCGGTCGCCCCAGTGGCCGAAGCTGGTTCGGGAAGGTGCCGTAGATCGGTCTGTGGAACAGTGGCCCGATACAACGACTGGCCCTGAGGTCCTGAACACCCACCAGGAAACTGCCGACACCTCGAATAAGGAGGACGCCAAAGCAGACGACACTCAGACGGACGCGGCTCACACTCACCCCACGGCAACTGTCTCCACTGATGCCGAGCCTGCCACGGACCCCGAAGACGAGCTCTACCTTCTGGGAGAACGTTGTGCCCGGGCCTACATGCAAGCCGATGCCCTGCAGTATCAGGCCATGAGATACCTGGCCGAGTTCCACCATCGCAGAGGCTGGCAGGACACAGGCTATTGCTCCACGGCCGAGTGGCTGGCCTGGCGTATTGGCATCAAGCCGGGCCCTGCACGGGAACGCCTGAGGACTGCCCTGGCCCTGGAACAGCTG
>JBDHGR010000389.1:0-4820 GCA_039589815.1 Gemmatimonadota bacterium
CCGGATGCAGGCGGCCTTCCAGGAGCACACCGATTCGGCTATCTCCAAGACCACCAACTTCGCCAACGACGCCACCGAGGAAGACGTTCGCAAGATCTATGAGCTGGCTTTCTCCCTGGGCTGCAAGGGCGTGACGGTCTACCGGGATGGCTCGAGGCCCGAACAGGTCCTCTCCACCGGGAAGACGGCGCAGGCGGGTGAGGACGCAGAGGCCCAGGCCCGGCGGGAAGAACTGGAACAGGACCTGGCCGATGCCAGGGAGGAGATTCACCGGCTCCACGGTGAGCTGGAACAGGCCAAAGCAGAGTTGGCGGACGGAGACCTGACCGCAGCTTCCGCTCGGCAGAAACGGCAACGTCCGCCGATGCTCAGAGGCCGAACCCTGAAGATGAATTCGCCTTTGGGGGACATGTACGTCACGATCAATGAAGACGCCGCCGGTCGCCCCTTCGAGGTCTTCTGCACCCTGGGCAAGGCCGGAGGATCAGCCTTCGCCCACGCCGAGGCCATGGGGAGGCTCATGTCCCTGGCTCTTCGCTCCGGCGTGCCCATCACATCGCTGAGAGACCAGCTCAGGGGGATTTCCTCCGACCGGGCGGTCGGCGTGGGGCCCAACAAGGTCCTTTCGGCTCCCGACGCCATTGGCCAAGCGATTGAACGGTATCTGGAAGAGCAGGCAGGCATTCAGGAGGAGCTTCCCATCAACCTTCCAGCGCCGGTTTCCGACGGCAGCCCGAAACCGAAGGCCGCGACCCAGAGCTACCACGGGCTCCATGACCATTTCATGGGCAGCTGCCCTGAGTGCGGAACCGGCCAACTGGCGTTCGAAGAAGGGTGCGTAAAGTGCCACGTCTGTGGCTACAGCGAATGTGGATAGGGCGCACCTGACGGGTCGCCTCCCGCTGGGAAGACCCACCTCCGGGAGAACCTCGGCCCCACTGGCCTGGCCAGTGGGGCTTTTTCCTTGGTAGGTTGACGTCCGATAGAAGGTCGACGTCCACTGCTCCAACCCGGAACACACAATGAGCTCTGCTCCTGAAACGGTAAGAGTGGCGGTGATTCAGGGTGCCCCTGTTCCTTTCGACCTGGAAGGAACCGTCGAAAAGGTGGTTCGGCTGACCCGGGAGGCCGGGGAAAAGGGAGCAGAACTGATCCTACTCCCAGAGGCCTATATAGGTGGGTATCCTTGGGGTCTGGCCTTTGGAACCGCAGTGGGAGGCCGAAGCCCGGCGGGCCGGAGGACTTGGGAGCGGTATTGGGCCGGCGCCATCGATGTCCCGGGTCCGGAGACGAAACGTCTTGGCGAAGCGGCCAGAGAGGCTAAGGTCTATCTGGCTGTGGGGGTGGTGGAACGTGATAGCAGGTTCAGCCACGGCACACTGTACTGCACGCTTCTCTACTTCGGTCCCGACGGCACCCTCCTAGGGAAGCACAGGAAGCTCAAACCCACGGCCGCCGAGCGGTTGATCTGGGGGGAAGGCGACGGGAGCACCATGCCCGTCGTTCCCACTCCCTTCGGCAGGGTTGGCGGGCTCATCTGCTGGGAGAACTACATGCCCCTGGCCCGGATGACCATGTATGGGAAGGGCGTGGACATCTACCTGGCACCCACGGCCGATGCCCGAGAACGTTGGCAATCCACCCTCCAGCACATCGCTCTGGAAGGCCGATGTTTCGTTTTGGGATGCAACCAATACGTGACCCGGGACATGTACCCGGGGGATCTGGAGATCAGTGAAGAGTTAGAGGCCTGGCCCGAGATCCTGTGTCGAGGAGGGAGCGCCGTTTATGGCCCCCTGGGGGACCTGCTAGCGGGTCCGCTTTGGGATAAGGAGGAGATTCTCCTGGCAGACCTCGACCTCGGGGAGATCGCCAGGAGCAAGTTCGATTTCGACGCCACGGGCCACTATGCCCGTCCCGACGTCTTTCACCTCTGGGTAAATCAGGAGCCGCTTCTCCCTGTGGACCTGAACGAGGACGAAGACTAGCCCCGGGATCCACCAAGCCAGGATCGGGAGCGAGCCAAGCCGAAAATGGAAACCAGCCCCTCCTCCCATTGGCGTTGGGCCCCACTGGGATTGATGTTCTCCCTTCTGGCCCTCGGTTTGAGCCTATGGGAGCCGTTGCCACCTGGAATCTGGCACGACGACGGCGTGTATGTTCTGTTGGGCCGTTCCCTGGCCGAAGGGGACGGCCTCCGGTACGTGGGGGTGCCCGGGGCCCCCTGGGCACCCAAGTTTCCTCCCCTTTTTCCCGCGCTTTTGGGTCTGGTCTGGTTCCTTTTTCCCGACTTCCCCGAAAACGTGGCGCCTTTGGGTGTGGTAAACCTGGTCCTGACAGCGCTGGCCGGGGGTGTCTTCTTCGTCTACCTGAGGAAGATCCTCAAGGTACCCCACCGGTTTGCCCTTATCGTTACCGCGTTGGTCTGGGTCTCCGCGCACATCTGGAGGGTTGCTTCGGTACCCCTCTCCGAACCGCTCTTCCTCCTGATGCTCCTCCTGGCTCTCTGGGCCGGGGGCCGCATGGAATCCCAAAAGGGACCCGGTCCATTGGTTCTTTTCCTCTTGGCGGGTGGGTTGGCTCTCTATGCCCGAACCCTCGGTCTCGCGGTTCTTTTGGGTGGGGTGTGCACACTGTTGCTGAGCGGTCGGAGAAAGGAGGCCCTGGGGATCTGCCTAGGTTCCCTCGCGGTCCTTTTACCCTGGGTGGTCTGGAGCCGGTGGGCTGCCGCCTCCATTCCGGAGGTCTTTCTGGACGTTCTGGGGCCCTACGGTGGATGGCTGATGGCCCAGGTATTCCAGGATCCTTGGGAGTTCTGCCAGTTCGCCCTCTCAAATGCCGGGCACCTTCTGGCCAGGACGGTCACCCTGACTCTCCCGGGTATGCCGGGCCCCCAACTCCTCATTGGGGTCCTCCTTGTGCCCGCCTTCCTTTTGGGGCTTTGGGAGTTGTTCGAGAGGACCAAGATCCTTTCACTCACCATCATCTTCTCCCTGGGGATCCTCCTGGTCTGGCCCTTTCAGGAAATCCGACTCCTGGTTCCCTTCCAGCCCCTCTTGATGTTGGCCATGGTCATGGGAGGGTGGAGAGCCCTCAACTGGGTCGACCTTCCGGGCCGCCTCCGGACCCCGCTCCTGGTACTGGCCCTGGGCTGGGTGGTCTTTTTTGCATCGGTATCCATCTTTCGTCTCTCCACGGGTTGGACCGCAGAATCCTACCGGATCCGTTCCGAGGCCCTCATGGATGCTGTTCGGGCTGTGGGGGAGAAGACCCCTCCCGATGCAATCGTGGGAGCTCCGGAACTCTGGGCTGGGCTCCATCTCTTCACGGGCCGGACCACGGTACCCAGCGCCCGGTTTCGCCCCTTGGCAGGGGAAGGGCCGGTCTATGGGACGCCCCAGCAACAATATGAGGTGTGGATCCAGGCCGGTGTGAGCCATGTCCTGGTAGAGCATGGCGGCCAAGTGCACGGAGATGCGCTGGATAGGATCGAGGCCCTGTGTGCGCCGGGGACGATCAGGGTATTGGATATCAGGCCGGGCCGGATCCTGGTGGCCCTGGGTTGGGATGAGGCTTGTAAGGAACGAGTGCTCGAGACGGAAGTTGGCAGCGTGGTTCTGGACTGAGCACGAAATCCACACGATCCCTTCTGGGAGAGTCTTCTAGAATTCGACCGTTCCCTTCTGGGACGTGTCCACCTCTTCGCCGCCCTCGCCCTTCAAGAGGACCGTCTCGATCTGGGAGTAGAGGAATTGGCGAGCTTTCGGATCTCGGGGGTCCAACCCGTAGTGGTTTATGAGGAGCGTTTGATGCTCCAGCCAATCGCTCCAGCACGCCTGGCAAATCTCCCCATGCACCTGTTCGCCGATAGGATTATTGAAGGGGGCCTTTTCCAGCTTGGGAGCGTCCTTCTGACAACGACGACAGCGAATCGTATCCACGGGGACCTTCGGGTTCAGGGGCGGCTGACGGCTTCTCGAGAAAGGATAAAGCTCCAAGAACCGCCTCCCCCGTCAAGACGCGCGACAACCGGGGCATACCCGGGTAGACGCCCCTTTATGGCAGGGTTAGCTTTATTGGCTTCCAGAACCCTGGGCCCCGAAAAACGAGGCCGGGTCGACTGGAATCATGGCATCAACATCCACGGTTTGAAATCAGAATGCTCACCAAAAAACGACTCGAACACCTCGAGAAGCGGCTCCTGGACGAGAGGGCGCGTGCTCAGAAGGCCCTCGGGCTCTTCGACCAGATGGCCAAGGCGGATAGGGAATCGGGTGACTCCGCCCTCTCCGCTTATACCGACCACATGGCTGACCAGGGTACGGAGGCCATGGAAAGGGAAAAAGCGGCACTCTTTGCTACCAAGGAAGGCCGGTATCTCTACCGCCTCGAAGGGGCGCTCCGCCGGCTCTACCACGATCCCAAGAACTTCGGGAAATGCCATACCTGCGGTGCTGAAGTAGGCTTCGAACGACTGGACGCACTTCCCCACGCGCGCTATTGCATCGATTGCAAGGTGAAGGAAGAGGAGGACACGGCCTAGATCATTCGGCTGACCTCTTCTTCAGGGAGTGGAAACGGGACCCGGCTTGCGGAGCCGGGTCCCGTTTTCCAGTCGGGATGCACGACCTCAAAGTCGAGGTCGGATCCTCGGAACCCCCTCCGTGTCACCGCTTCAGGACCCTCAGGATCTCGGTTCCAAGAACTCCTGCCTGCCATCGCCTCACGCCGGGGAGCGACTCCAGGGCTCCCAGGGTTTTGGGAGCCGACCGGATGATCTCCAGAATCTGGGCGTTGGAAAGGAGGACACCCTTGTCCAG
>JBDHGR010000390.1:0-6755 GCA_039589815.1 Gemmatimonadota bacterium
GCCCTGCCTCCACGAGACGAGGCTCAAAGAAGCCAGGAGAGCTGCCACGGAGAGCGCCACCAGGCTGGTGCCGGCCAGACGCCTCATGCCGCCTTCCTCCAGGCTCTGAAAAGGGCGCTCCGAGCTCGGGGGTTCCTACGGATCTCGTCTTCTTAAGGCCGACGGGGGTTTCGTAAGAGGGGCGCTCCTTGTGACCTCTGATCGCACACGCAGACGGGAAGCCCTGGAGGACACATGCAGTCGCTGCTCCATTCTCGAAAAAAAACCTTCACAATCCGGTCCTCGAGCGAGTGATATGAGATCACCGCCAGGACGCCGCAGGGCTTGAGGGCATCCCGGATCCTGGGAAGGGTCTGGCTCAGAACGGAAAGCTCCTGGTTCACAACGATCCGAAGTGCTTGGAAAACCCTGGCCATCTCCCGCGGGTAGGGGGTCCGTCCCAGGATCCCAGCAAAGGCCGCTACGAGGTCATCACTGGTCTCGAACGATCGGTCGCTTCGCCGTCTGACGACCTCACGGGCCAGGCCCCTCGCCCTCGGTTCCTCTCCGTATTCACGGAAGACCCGGGCCAACTCCTCTTCATCAGCCCGGTTGAGGAAAGCGGCGGCCGAGGTCCCGGCCTCTTCGCCACCCATCCTCATGTCCAACGGAAGGCCTCTGCGGAAGGCAAAACCCCTATGGTCAGCGTCCAGTTGCCAGGAAGACACTCCCAGGTCCAACAAGGCGCCGTCGAGCTCCCCCTGTCTCACCTGGGCGTGGTCCATGGCTTGATCGAATCTCATTTCGAGGATCCGGAGCCTATCGGCAAAAGGTTCCAACCGGTGTCGCGCTACCTCCACTGCGTCGGGGTCCCGGTCCACCCCAACCACCCGGCACTGGGGCCAACGAACCAACATGGCTTCGGCGTGCCCCCCACCCCCCAACGTGCCATCCAGAATCGTTCCGCTCTGAGCGCCTTCCAGAACCTCCAGGACCTCCTCTACCATCACCGGTTCGTGGAAGGGGCCACCGCTCTTCACCCCCGTCACAGCCTTCAAACCCCGCCCAAAAGAAACCGCGACCCCCATGGTTCGGGAGCCGCGTTCATCCGAAGATCTGGTGGCGGAAGCGCTCGCTGTCTTCCGCCCTTTCTTGGATCACCTTTTCAAACCCCTCCGGGTTCCAGATCTCCACCCGATCGATCACACCGCTCAGGACCACAGTCCCCTTGAGGGATGCTGCTTCCTGAAGCCAGCCGGGGATGAGGATACGACCCTGTTTATCAGGGGAAACTTCTACCGCGTTCGCGGTGACGTCTCTCACATAGTTCCAGGCGGCGGGTTCCTTCCGGCGGTATTCCAGGAGGCGTTCTTGGACTCCCGCCCACACATCCTCTGGGAAGAGCGTCAGATACGGTTCCTCCCACTGGACAAGGATGAACCGCTCCCCCTCCGCTTCCTTTCGAAAGGCGGCAGGAAGGGAAACCCGTCCCTTCTCGTCCATTTGGAAATCGTACCGACCGAGGAATCCGCTCACTGTGTGGGTTCTCAGTGGGTAAAAGTGGTATAAAGTGGTACTTCATCCCATAATAGGATGCGCAAAAGAGGAGCGCAAGAGGTTTTTTTTCCAATTCTTCGCCGCCCGACGTTCGGACCTGGTTCGGACTCAAAAGGTGAAATTTTCCTGATTTTCCAGGGGTATCCGAGGGATCTCCAGTTATCGAAAGAGGGGTCTCTTCGGTTTATATTCGGGAAAAATTGCTCTTCCCCACTCCTCCCCATTTGGATGATTCCCCGTGATTCGAGCGGACGACGGGAAGGGCCTGGAGATCAGACCGCGTGCGGCTGCCGGTGGTGGCGGGCGCCGGCCGGCGATGGAGGGTCGTGGGCCGGGAGGAGGTAGGATGGGGGGGAAAACTAGACGGCGCCCTGGGAAAATCCCCAGGGCGCCGTCTAGTTCAGGGAGAGGTGGACGCTGGGCCTAGCGACCTCGCCTTATGATGGCGTCCTGAATCTCAATGAAGGTGTTCGTGGCGGAGAGAAGCTCCTGCCGGTTGGCTTCCCGGTTGTTCCGCTGAGCGTAATCCCCACACGCCCGCATTAGCCGGAGGACCTCCTGAAAGCGAGGCAACGTGGCTTTCGCCGTCTCCAGGGTTTGCGGCTCCTGCTGGGCCCGGGCACTCTGGAAGATTGCATAACCAAGCCAGAAATCCAGCTTCTGTCCCGTAAGGTCCGAGACATCGAAGTCTTTGGCCAGACGTAGAACTCGAATGGCGTGGGGCCAGTCCTGGTTCTGAATTCCTTCATTGACCCCGTTGGCAAAGACCATATCCGCTACCGCATCCTCCGACCGTTCACCCCGGTCCACTGCCCCACGCAGGGTCTCGACGGCCTCGTCGATCCTCCCCGCCTGCAGAAGCCAGCTCCCCTGGCGAGCCAACACGGTGGGATACTCGTCGTCCAGCTCTCTTACCTGATCCAGAGCCACGATGGCGTCGTCCAGCCGTTCGGCCCGTTGAAGAGCGTCGGCATAGATGGACCAAATAGAAGCCTCACCTCCATGGGTCTCCAGGATACGCTCGCTCAGGGAGACACCCTCGTCGAACTCGCCGAGGTTGATGTGGGCAGCAACCATATTCCGAAGGAGGCTCACATCCATCTCGGAGCCCTCCTGGGAGTATACCTGGTTGAAGGAGACCAAAGCCTTCTGGAAGAGTTCCACGGCCTCCGCAGGCATCTCTTCCTGGCCCTGGTTGATTTCGGCCCCTGCCGTGAACGCGAAACCGCCGTGTTGTTTGAGCAGGTCGACGTTCTCTGCATCGACTTCGAGGCCCTCTTCAATGAACAGCATGGCGCCCATGGCGTCGCCGGCCTGGGCCAGCTCGTAGGCCACCCGCATCCGGACGTTCGCATTGGTAGGATTCAGCTGGAGGTACTGCTGGTAGTAACTTCTGGCTTCCTCGTCCCGACCCAGTAGGGCCGAAAGGTAGCCGGCGAATTGCATGGCTTCCTCATGGAGGGGATCGAGCTCCAGAACCTGCTGAAACTGTCCAAGGGCTTCCTCGGGCCGATCCGTCTCTCGATACACAACTCCGAGGGTGTACCGTGAGTTCACGGCTGAGGGATTGAGCTCAACGGCCTGGCTGCAGTTCGCCTCGGCGTCCGGCCACTGCTGGCTGGAGGCATAGTCTCCGCAGAATTGGGCGTACCGGGCCTGGTCGGACTGGAGCTGAAGAGCTTGGTAGATATGCTCAGCGGCCTCTTTCTGGCCTCTCTCGGGAACCGTTACCGGATCCACCGGGAATTCCTCTCCGGAGGAGTCGATGAACTTCGTCTCCACCCGGAAGTTTTCACCCTCGGGGGTGTAGTTGCCGCAGAAGACGACCTGAGCATTGATGAGCCCAGCTAGCTGCTTTGCCCTGATACAGTCGAGGTCTTCCATGTCGAGATCGTATTCGTTGAGAGACCTCTTCAGCTCCCGCTCCTCAATGGGCTGGTGGGTATCCATCTCGTTGATCAGGTCTCGGAGTTGGTCCGCAAGGCGCTCGCCGAATTTCTTGTCCGCGCCATCAAGTCCCTGAATCTCGGGGACCATGACACGGAACCGGGCGGATATTTCCTGAGCCGAGGCCGTTTGAGGATGGAGCGGAATGGCCGCAAGGCAGGCAGTGACCAGGGCCAGAAGCCCAAGCCGGAGCCGTCCGTTCATTGTACCTTCTCCCTGAAATGGGTCCAACAACTCGCCATCGGGGGAAGCCGCGCGACCCGCGCGGGCGAAACGGAGGACCTCCACGATCCCCCAAAGAGGTGAGCAGCCCCCCCGAAACCGGCACACTCTCCTCATAAAGTCCGAAAATCTATACGGAGGCAGGAGTTAAGGTCAACCGCAACCCGATAATCTCCACCGCCTGACCACCTGCCACAACCAACGCTCTGGGAAAAGTACTCCGAAGCTTCAGGTTCTATTACATGAATGGTAGGCAAAAGATCCTCGGCTCGCCGGCCCGGTTGTCAACGCCGTTGGCAATCAGCTGTTTCCGCCGTCAAGGCCCTCGGATCCCTCGTGAGCCTGCACTGACCTCCTGACCTCTGAGGGAACGGGTTTGGTCGTCCCCTTCCCGTAGTCGAACATCACCATGGTCGTCTCACCCGAAACCAGCTCCGCTCCATCCTCACCCAGGACAAGGTATTCCATCACGAAGTGTTTTTTTCCAAGCAGTGGGATCCTCACACCCACCTTCAACCGATGGGGGTAGAGGATCCGCTGGTGGTACCTTATGCGGGCCTCCGCCAGAATGAAATCGACCTCCTCCGAATGGTCCCGACCCACCACCTCGCTCCAATACGCTGCCCTGGCCTCCTCGAAGTACACGAGGGCAATGGAATGATGAGCGTGCCCCCCAAGATCGATGTCCTTGAACCGCACCCCAACGGGGTGCCAGAAGGTAAATACGGACGGGTCGGGCCGCATGAGAGTGCTCCTCTGGGTGCTTGGTCCTGGGACCGCGGACTTTACCTCAAGGAAGCTTCTCTTTTCCGCGGCCTAAAGGAAAGGGGGGCCAGGTGAACCGCATGGAGAAGGGGGGGCCGGAGCCCCCCCTTTTCGGGTTCGATCCTTTCTGAAACGGACCTCGATCACCTCGAGAGAAGGCGGATACTTCCGGAGCCCGTGTCCACATGAATGACGCCGTTTCCGTCACCCAGAATCCCCTCCACGTGGTCCCGCTCGACCTCACGAACCTCCAGGGGGAGGTCGAGGTCGATGCTACCTGAACCGGTATCCAGAGATGGTTACATCTCCAGAGCCCGTGTCGACCTCCAGGTTGTCCACGTCCTCCGTCAGCTCTACCTGCACCGTCCCGCTCCCGGTATCCAGGGTGACATCCGGGGAGGAAACAGCCCTGAGCTCAATCTCCCCCGAACCCGTATCCACTTCGAAGGTGCTGGCAGAGATCCCCGACCCGGTTACGGACCCACTGCCCGTGTCCACCAAGACATCCCTGCCTCGGACGTCGCTCATCTCCACGCCTCCGGATCCCGTATCCGCTCCCAGGTCTCCGTCGAAACCCGCAACGTTTATCCCTCCGGATCCCGTGTCGATGGAGAGCTCTCCGGCTGACGCTCTCACGGATACGTTCCCCGACGCCGTTTCGATCAGGACCCTCCCGTCCACCTCTCTCATATTCGCTTCGCCTACGGCTAGGAAGAGACTGAAACCCTGACCTCGGGGCACGGCGATGCGGAGGTCGGCCCAGGCTTCCATCCCATCTCCCGACTCGGAGATCTGGACTTCCCCTGCCCCGGAAGACCGCCGGTCACCAAAGAAGGTGCCGTCGTCACGAACCCTGATCTCGGTTTTCGATCCCCTACCCAATTCTGGATAGACCACTTGATCCGTCGGATAACGGACGACCAGGGCTTGGCGCCCCCCCACGTCCAGAAGATCGATCTCCAACCCGCTTGAGTCGGCCCCGCCCCTGTTGACCTGGACCACCACCTCGTTGCCGGACCCAGGAACGATCTCCACGGTCCCGGCAAGATTGAACACTGCGACCTCACTCCCCCGTACCCGGTGTTCCTCCTGGCCCTGGCCTGCCGTGGGGAGGGTGAAGCTCCCCAATCCCAAAGCCACCAGACCGAGTAAGGTCCGTCCCGAAAATCCGAGTCTCATGGTGTTTCTCCTCATATCAGTGTTCATTGTTCCCATTCCATTCTCGCTACCCACCACCGGGGTGTCTCATCAGCTCGACCGACCCGCTGAAGGTCTCCACGACCAGGCGGGCTCCTCCGGCCCCGATGGAAAAGTCCAGTCCTTCCCCGGACCGGAACCCGTCGGTCCGGACCGGAAAGCCCGAAGAGAGCTTTCCCTCGTAGGTCAGGATGGACGCATCCAGATTCACTGGTTCTGATAAATGGAGGCGGACGTCCCCGCCATGAGTAAAGAACCCGTAGTCCCCACCCCCCAGGACCCTGCCCGAAAAATCGATCTCCCCTTCGGTGGATCGGGCTGAAACCCTGCGGGACTGGATCTCTTCCAACTCGATGTCACCGTTCACCGTCTCCAGATCGAGAGCGGCCGAGGAGGACATCACCCGCAGTTCGTCGTTACCGGTGCGAAGGCGGGCCGAACCGGTCAATCCCTGGGCTTCGATACTGCCTTCAACCGTGTAAGCCTCCACCAGCCCCCTGAGATCTCTGAAGGAGATGTCTCCCCTGATATTCCGCACCATCACATCGCCATCCACGGCCCAGACCTCCACCTCCAGCTCCTTCCCCGAGAACTCCAGATCCATCCAGTACGGTACGGTCATCCGGAGGCCATCCCTCCGTTCGGGGCCGGCCTCTTCAGCAAGGCGAAGCTCGACTCTGCTCCCGGACCGGTTGATTCTGAAGCTTCTGGACTCCTTCGACTCTGCCTCGACATAAAGCTCGGAGCGGTCCCAGGTTTGGACGAAGACGGTGCCCTGGAAATCACTCAGGACAAGGCGATCACCCTCCCGGACACCAAGAAGAGTGTCACCCGGCGCGGTGAGAGTCCCCACGAGGAGGAAAAGGGCGAAGGCTCCGTGCATGGGAATCCTCAGGTAGCGGGAACGACAAGGACGGTGGCGTCTCGCAGGTATTCGCCTTTTGTCCAGATCGTTCGCTCCAGGTTGCTCTTCAGGAATCGGTTCCCGGGATCGGCCCGAAGGGCCATCACCGATTCCTGGATGGCTCCGTCGATGATGGCCAGATTTCGATCCAGAACCTCCATCGTGAAGGCATCGAGCTCCTGCC
>JBDHGR010000391.1:0-5082 GCA_039589815.1 Gemmatimonadota bacterium
GGATTCAGCTGAACCTCGTAAACGTCTCTGGCTCCTCCCTCGTTCGATAGAAAGAGGAGCCTGTCACCGCTGGGCAGCCAGAGGGGGCTTTGGTACACGCGCTCTTGATCGGTCTGAGTGACCAAGGACCCATCGGTTAGGGAAAGCACGCGGATCGCGCTTGGGGCACCGTTGGCCAGATGCGCAGTGCCAAGGACATATAGCTCGTTTCCCGACACGAATGCCAAACGCGATCCGTCCGGTGACCAGCGGAGGGAATGGGGCTCGAAATCAATGGCGACTTCCCGAGGCCCAGAGCCGTCGGAAGACGCCAAAAAGATAGTGTCGCTGACTGTGTACGAGATCTGGCTCCCATCTGGGGACCAGGTGGCACTCCCTGCCCCAGAGACAGAGGGTTCGGAGGGCTCCGTCACGCCGGAGCTCGGACGGTCAACAACCCTCTGAGGCGGCACTCCCCCAAGGGCCGGGATCACGTAGATCGCTCCGCTAGCCTGGAACATGATCTTTGTTCCATCCGGGGACCATTCTGGCCACCATACGTAGGCTACCCAGTTCCCGTCGGGGGAGATGGCAGGGTCAACCTCCAAACCTGGATCGAAGGTCAATTGAGCCATCTGTCCCGGTCTTGAGACCCGAGGGGCTCGGTTCCCCAGCAATGACCATACTCCCACACCGATGAGGATGACGAACCCCACCAGGGCTGCCGGAATCACGAACCATCTTGTGCCCCAAGGCATTCGGGGATGAACGGGCGTTGTCGTCAAAGCCAACGCCGCCGCCATTTCCGCAGTCGTCCGATACCGATCCGCTGGGCTTTTCGACAACGCCTGCGTGACGGCGGCTGCAATCCCAGCAGGAATCGAGGGCCGCAGCTGATTCAGGGAGGGCGGTTGGGCGGTCAGATGTTGGCGGACGACACTCTCCCCCGTTGGACCCGCAAAGGGTGGCTGTCCAGCCAGCATTTCGTACAGAACGCATCCCAGCGCGTACTGGTCGCTCCGTCCGTCCAGATCCTTCTCACCCGTTGCCTGTTCCGGACTCATATAGGCGGGTGAGCCGAGGGAAGTTCCTGTCCGGGTAATCCGCTCATCCCTCGCCTCAGCCACGGCATGGGCCACACCGAAGTCGGCCAGAACAGCGTGTCCCTCCTCCAGCATGATGTTGGCGGGTTTCACGTCCCGGTGGATCACGCCCTTCCGGTGAGCGGAGGCCAGAGCATCAGCGATCTCCCGAGTGATCCGGATCGCGTCCTCTAAGGGAAGCTGCTTTTCCTTCGCCAGTCGGGACCGGAGGGATTCCCCCTCCACGTAGGGCATCACGTAGAACAGGAAGCAGTCAGCCTCGCCTGAGTCGAAAACTGGAAGAATATGGGGGTGAGTGAGGTTTGCCGCTGTCTTGATCTCACGCAGAAACCGCTCTGCGCCGAGGGACTGAGCCAGCTCTGGATTGAGGACTTTTACCGCTACCTGACGCTCGTGTTTCTGGTCCTGGGCGAGGTAGACTGTGGCCATGCCGCCCCTGCCGATCTCGCGCTCAATCGTGTAGCGGTCAGCGAGTGCAGCCTTCAGGCGCCCCTCGTGCTCCATGTCGGATGGTCCGGTGAGAGTCGACTGCCCGTTCCAGCCCAGTCAGCCACCAAGGAGAATCATGCGTTGTGGGTATGGTGGGGGCAAGGACATGAGGTGGAAGGAGAAGCTGACGAAGGGCGATCAACGCGGTTTGCTGTGCGTATCTCGCGGATGAAGGCCGGAGGTGGTATCAGACCAGGGGGATCAGTGCCTCCTAGGAGATACTGGCAGCATCGCGTTCTCTCATCCGGCGAAACAGAATCCAGCCTCAATGCTCCTCATCCTCACTCCTCCAGCAGGGCCTGGAAGCGGGGATGGATGCTATCTAACCGATCGGTTTCAGGAGGAGCCAACACTGAGATCGCCAACGATCCGAAGCCGAACCACGTACTCCACGTTCAGTTTGTCCTGCAAGACTCCGTAGACCTTCTCTCCCCGGAAGAGCATGGGGAAGAACCCCTGCGGCATCTCAACCACCCCAAGGAAGCGTCCACGGGAATCGAATACGTCCCAGTCACGAACCTGCCACCCACCGATCCCCCCCCACGAGGCCAACTCCGCCACGCTGAGGTCCGAAGGGGTCTGCACATGTTGCACCCAAAGGGTGCCTTGGGGACCGACTGAGATTGTCCCAAATGCAGGAAAGACGTCCTCGAACTGAATCTGCCCTGCCATCGTTTTCGCCACCTCAGGCGAACCACCTCCTCGGATCCATCTGCGCTCCCAGGCCCTCCGGATTACATCTCGGTCCATGGGGCCCACCGGCTTTGGCTCATACGCCTTAACAATGACCCGCTCCAAACGCCCTTGGGAGTAGACACCGATGCGGTAGTTGTCGGTGACCGCGAAGACCAGATCCAGGTTATCGGTTAAGTCCCAGTACGGCTCGGGAGCGTAATACCGCATTTCCCCGCTCGGGCTCACAGTCTGGCCGGGAGGAAAGGTCAGCAGGGTGTCCATAGTAGCCCCGTCGGAGGCCAAGAGAATGATGGCCTCCATCGAGCCCTCCTGGGACGATCCCACCCTCGGAGTCCTCTGGCGTACTTGGGTCGCAGCCATGCCGGACGGCGTGACCTTAAACCAGAAAGGATCTCCTCCAGTGAGGTCCATCCTCGTACTGCCAACATTCGAACCATCGGGGGCATAGCGGTTGAACCGCAGGTTCCCCCGGTCAGGGACCAGGAGAGTGTCCCCGCCAATCATCAATAGGGATTGCGCTCCAGTCAGCTCACCGGGCCCGCTCCCCCGATTGCCCATCGTCCTCTCGAAGACGCCAGAAGGAGAATAAACGCGGATCTCCAAGGCCTGCATATCTAAAACGTAGATCCGACCCTGTGAGTCCACCGCAACCGACGTAACCTGTCCAAAGAGGTACTCGGGGGGGCCCTCACGGAGACCGATGCGAAGCTCTTCCTGAAAAGTCCATTCCTCGCCCGATGCCCAGAGGCCGATACCTGTGTTCGAAACAATGGTCACACCGCCGCTGTCGTACATCGTCCCCGTCCACCCGGCTTCCCGGCCTGAGCAGGCAGATAGCTGGAGGGCCAGGAGTAGGGCGAGGAAAACGCCGCGGGAGACTCTGGCCCAGTCTTCCATCAGGCGTTGGGGGCGATACCGTTCGGACATTGGTTTCCCGGTGAGAGTCCACTGCCCGTTCCAGCCCAGTGAGTCACCACCGAACAGAATGTCGTGTGGGTAAGGTGGGGGCAAGGATTCCCGATCTGGTCAATGTTGGCAGGGTCCGAGCATCCCGTTCTACAAGTAAAGCCAAAGAAAGAAGAGAGGAATCAACACTCCCGCGCCAGTGAGCCATGCCCCCCTCCCCGTGATTCCCTTTGCCCCCTGGATGATGAAGAGCCCGGTAATGGCCACGAGCAGAAGGCAGATCGCGTAGAGGTCCGCCGCGTAGGTCCAGAGCCTTCTGGCGCGGTTCAGGTGCAGGAAGTTCGCCTCCTGCAGCCCTTTCCGGTCCCTCACAACTCTCACCACGGCGTTCCCGGTGGGGAGATTCACCGACACCCTACCCCCGTCCAGGAAGATCACCAGGGTAGCCTGGTTCCGTCTGAAGATCCCACCATATTCGTTATCCAATCCCAGAGCAGAGAGGATGCCCCGCACTACTTCCGGAGACCGAGGGTCTTCGGCCGTCACCGGCCCCACGTTCCCGGGCGTTTCCGTGACGCTGTAGTTGGGGTTCCAGTCCCTCAGGTGGTTCACCGCCACCCCGGACACGGCATAGATCACCGTTAGGCCGACGCAGAGGTAACCCAGGTCCCGGTGAATCACCCGGTTCCATCGTCGCCATCTGATCTGTTCCATGGTTCGGTCCTCTTTTGGGAACCCGAGTGCAGGGAGGCATATCGAAGGGGTTGGGAGTCTCGCCAAGGAATATGATCGCGCCAAGCCGTGGGCCTGCTCATCCAGAAAGCCATCCGTGTGGCCCCTGTGAGAGAAGACGCCCGTTCCAGCCCAGTCAGCCACCGAGAAGAATCATGGGTTGTGGGTATGGTGGGGGCAAGGATGGAGCGCTGACTCCCCATGAACCACATCGGGCTGACGTTTTCAGAGGACGGCAGGTCGAACACAGGATTTGAGGGGATAGGCAGCGGCGGGCCATTTCCTGGCCCGGTTCCCTCTCTGTGACCACCCTAATCTCGCGGAAGCGTCGACTTCCCGCGGGGAGTTTCGCCCTGCCCCGGGAGGACCTTGGCGGCGGCTCGGCCCACCGTTTTTCTCAGCAGTATCATGACACCGCCTGTCACGCTTCCGGCCAAGAGGGATCCCACCACCCCCGGGAGGCCCATCCGGGATGCTACCCACTCGGAGAGCACTTCTTCCAAGCCAGCGAAAAGGACGATGCCCAGGGCCCCTAAGGCTCCGAATACCGTGCTGCGTTTGAGGACCAATCCGGGGTCCACAGATCCGGCGTAGAAGAGCGCGATGGTACAGGCAATCACCAATACGGTAGGAGCCAAGACCAGGAGAATCAGGAGGCCGACGGGAACCCAATCAGGCAGGTCCAAAGCAACGGCCAGGACAAACCCGGAAATGGATCCGAGGATCATCCACCCTGCTGCAGAGGTTCCCGCCACCATCCATAGGACCCGCTTCCGGTCCTCCCTAGTGGCCAGACCATACCCTGAAGCAAGGTTTCGGATGCCAAGGCCTATCCCGACCAAGGGCAGAATGCCAATGAGGACTATCTGCCCGATTAGGAAGGGGATGACGGCTCCTCCAATGGGGGCTGCTTCTCCCTCGGGTGCGGAGGGAATCATCCCCTCGAATAGTCTCCCCAAGCCTTGTTGGACCAGCACGAGAAGGACCACGAGGCCCCACACCACCGAGGGCCGGAAGAGAGCGACCCTGAGGTGCCGGAGGATAGATATCCGCTTCGGAGGAGAGAGGACCTCCGAAGATAAGGGGATAGGAAAGAGGGTGGAGAACCTCACAAAGGCGCCGGTGGCCAGGAGCAGCCCGGCAACGGCAAGCGTAGCTTCCCAACCGCTTGCCGACA
>JBDHGR010000392.1:0-4747 GCA_039589815.1 Gemmatimonadota bacterium
CGTTCCCGCCCTGGCGGCGAATTTCCGAAAAAACGTGGAAAAGGGGATCAAGCAGAAAGGCCCCCGAGTGGAGAAGCTCTTTCAAAGGGCCCTGAACAACGCCTATGCCTATATCGGAGATGGGTGGAACAGAGGGAGGGGGTTCAGGGCCCTCCGAGCTCCCCTCCACAAAGTGTTCGACAGACTCATCTTCTCGAAGGTCCGGGAGGGGTTTGGAGGGAGGTTGGAGTTTTTTATCAGCGGGGCCGCCATGCTGGATATCGAGATGCAGCGCTTCTTCCATGCCATAGGCATCCCGATGTACCAGGGGTACGGCCTGTCAGAGGCTGCTCCCATCATTTCGTCCAACACCCCCACAGCCCACAAATTCGGTAGCTCCGGAAAACTCGTGCCGGACTTGGATCTCCGCGTTTGCGACGAGGATGGGAACGACCTGCCCCTGGGTGAGAAGGGCGAGATCGTTGTCAGGGGCGAGAACGTCATGGCCGGGTATTGGAGGAACCCCGAGGCCACGGCCAAGGCCATTCGAGATGGGTGGTTGTACACCGGTGACCTGGGGCACATGGACTCGGATGGGTATCTGTTCGTGCTGGGTAGAGTGAAGAGCCTTCTCATCAATGGCACCGGTGAGAAATACAGTCCCGAGGGGATCGAGGAAGCCCTGGTTTCCGGCACTCCCTTCATGGATCAGGTCATGCTCCACAACGACCACGATCCCTATACCGTGGCCCTCATCGTCCCCAACCGGGAGAATCTGAGGGATTGGTTGAGGAAGGAAGGCCTTGCCTGTGACTCGGAGCAGGGCCAGGAAGCCGTCGTTGGGCTTTTTCAAACAGAGATCGACTCGTTCAGGGATGGAGGCTCAAGGGATGGCCTCTTCGAGAAGGAATGGCTACCGGCGGCTTTTGCGGTTCTGGGCGAGGGTTTTACTGAGGAAAATCACCTTTTGAACAGCTCTTTGAAGTTGGTCCGGCGAAAGGTTAGGGAATTCTACCAGGACAGGTTGGATTACCTCTATACGCCTGAGGGTAAAGACCCTCTGAACCAAAGAAACAGAAGGATCATCTCACGTTTGGACGAATAGGGTAAGCCGGGAATCGACGGCCGGAAGGAGAGGAGTGGAGGACCATGCCTGATCGAACCGATGCCCTCGCTTTGCTGCATGAGTGGGTCGAGAATGAGAGCCTCAGAAAACACATGTATGCCGTGGAGGCTGCCGTTCGTTTTTACGCCAGGAAGATGGGTGCCGACGAAGAGGTCTGGGGCCTTGCGGGCCTCCTCCATGATCTCGACTGGGAGAAGAGCCCCGAGGTCCATCCCATGAACGGTGTGGATGCGCTGAAGGCGGGGGAGTATCCGGAGGAGGTGATTCACGCTGTTTTGGCTCACCGGCCCGAGTACACCGGGGTCGAGCCGGAAACCGATCTGGATCGGGTCCTCTACGCCTGTGATGAGATCAGCGGTTTGATCCATGCCGCATGTCTCATGCGGCCCAACGGGATCGACGACATCAAACCCAAATCGGTCGTGAAAAAGCTGAAGGACAAAGCCTTCGCCGCGGGGGTGGACCGGGAGCAGGTGGCCCGGGGCGTGGAGCTCATCGGGTTGGACCGGAGCGAGCACATTCAAAACGTCATCGAGGGAATGCGGGCCGCCGGGGAAGTTCTGGGTATCCGGGGAGAGGATCTCAGGAGGGATTGACTCCTAATCCAGGTCAGCGTTCACCGCGTAGGTTTTCCAGGCCCAGGCTTTGGGGGCCGGCAGTTCACAGGATGCCCTATCCCCGACTTCCCCAGGTCCCAGGACCACGTCGATACGACCAAGACGCATTCCGGACCACCCCACCTGGTTCACCACCGTCTGTCTGCCCTCGGAGCGCTGGTAAACGTCTGGTTCGTCCATGAAGGTGTGGGTGTGCCCGCCCAAGATCAGGTCGATTCCCTCTACGCGCTGGGCGAGGAGGGTATCGGACGGAAGGTTCTCCCGGTACCGGTATCCAAGGTGGGAAAGGCAGATCACCAAGGCCGATCCCTGCGACCGGAGGTGGTCCACAGCCCGCCGGGCGGCGGCAAACGGATCCGCATATCGCACTCCCTCATGGAGGCTGGACAACACCAGTCCCTCGAAGGCGATCCCCAGGCCGAAGATCCCCACCTTTACACCCCCCACCTCCTTGATCACCCAGGGTCTGACGTGCGGTGCCAGGGGTGATCCGGAGACGTCATAGTTTGCCGAGACGAACTGGAATGTGGCGTGGGGCATCATCTCCACCAGGCCGCTCACGCCGTTGTCAAAATCGTGATTCCCGATGGTGGCCACGTCGTATTTCATAGCGGACATGGCCTTAAACTCGATCTCGCCTTTAAAGAAGTTGAAGTAGGGGGTACCCTGAAAAATGTCCCCCGAGTCCAGAAGGAGGACGTTCGGATGTTCGGCCCGTACCCTCTCGATAAGCGTGGCCCGGCGGGCCGCGCCGCCGAGACCCTGAAAAGGCCCTCCATCCATGGGGAACGGATCCATCCGGGAATGTGTGTCGTTGGTGTGGAGGATGACCAAACGGACCTCATTCCCTTGCAGTTGGACGGCCCTTGCCCATCCGGGAAAGAGAAGCCCTCCGGCAGCAGCACCGCCTGCAACCTGAAAGAATCGGCGTCGTTTCATTGTCCGATCCCTCCGGTGATGCGCCCTTCCAGTTTGGGTTCCACGACCCCCACATGTTTGACGTAGTCGGTTATCGCGTCCCGTAGGAGGACCGCCAGGTCCTCCCGGGAAACGGGGGTTTCAAGAGGCGTGAAGGAATCACCTCCGTTCGCCATGTAGTCGTTGGTCACCAACCGGTACTCCGCGGCCAGGTCCAGTGGGTCGCCCCCGACCAGGATGTCCCGGGCCACACGGCCCTCCTTCTCCACCGCAATGCGAAAGCTGAAGCCGGCGATGGGCTCCCCTCTTTTTTCGGCCAACTGGTCACACAATACCTTGACCTGCGGCCCGGACAGGACCAGGACCGAGAGCATGTTCTCAAAGGGCATGAGCTCATACATCTGCCCCATGGTGATGGGACCCGGGCCGATGGGAACCCTCAGTCCACCGTTGTTGGTCAGGGCCATATCGGCGGGCTCCAGCAACTCACGGTTGGCCGCCCACAACATGGCATCGGTGGCAAGATTACCCAGGGTCCCTTCCGGCCAGGCCTTGCTGAGCATCCCGGTCGCCTCCCCGATGACCTGCCGGATTTCTTCTCCCATGCGGGCCCGAAAGGGGGTCAGCAGAGCCTCGACGGTGGGATCATCTCTTGTGCCCTCTTCGACAATGGTGAAGGAGACGGGAGCCTCGAGGACATCCAGAGGCTCCCGCGTGGCACCGGAGGTCGTGTCTACTCTTGAGGGCTGAGGCTGGGAAGGGGCCGGTCTCACGGGTTCTGGCGGTCTCGCACACCCTGTCGTGAGGATCAGAGCACAGAGGAATATGGAGCTGCCACGCATGGTCTTGATTCCGTGATGGGCTTGAGCCGGACCGTCTCTGACAATCTGGGGTCACGAAGCCGCCAGGAAAACCGGGGCCTATGGAGAGTCGAAAAAAACCCACACTTCCCGGCCCTGGATTGCTCCTGGCAGGGGAGGCTCTAAGTTCCCTTTCGGGTGAAGCTCCAAACTCGCTGAGGACGAAACCGGATCACCTAAGGGAAACAATAGGGATTTGCCAGAAGAGGTGCCTGTGCGAAGCCAGAAGACGGGAAGCCCATGAAGACCATCATCGAACCTTTCAAGATCAAGGTGGTGGAGCCCATTCGGATGACTACGAGGGAGGAACGTCTTGATCACCTGAAGAAGGCCGGCTACAACGTGTTCAAGCTCAGGTCCGAAGATGTTCTCATGGACCTGCTCACCGATTCAGGTACCTCGGCCATGAGCTCTCAACAGTGGGCAGGCGTCATGCGGGGTGATGAGGCTTACGCCGGGAGTCCCTCGTTTTTCAGGTTCGAAGAAACCGTCGAAGAAATCTTCGGATTCGAGCATGTGATTCCCACCCATCAGGGAAGAGCCGCGGAGAGAATCCTGTTCTCGACGGTCTGTAAACCCGGGCATGTGATTCCCAACAACACCCACTTCGATACCACCCGGGCCAACATCGAAGCGACGGGTGCAGAAGCCGTGGACCTCCCTGTGCCGGAGGGTCTCGTGCCATCCGAGCCGCGGCCATTCAAGGGGAATATGGACGTGCCCAGGCTCAGGTCTCTGATCGCCGAGGTTGGGGCCGAATCCATCCCCTTATGTATGCTGACTGTGACCAATAATACCGGAGGTGGCCAGCCCGTTTCCATGGGGAATATCCGGGAGGTCTCCGAGGTGTGCAGGTCCCACGGTATCCCCTTGTACATCGATGCCTGTCGTTTCGCTGAGAACGCCTATTTCATCAAGATCCGGGAGGAAGGGTACCGGGAGCGGTCCATCCGGGAGATCGTGACGGAGCTTTTCGGATACGCCGACGGATGCACCATGTCGGCGAAGAAGGATGGATTGGCCAACATCGGGGGTTTCCTGGCCACCAATGACGCATGGCTGGCCAAACGGGAAAGGGATCTTCTCATCCTGACGGAAGGGTATCCCACCTACGGAGGGATGGCCGGCAGGGATCTGGAAGCGATAGCCGTGGGCCTGGAGGAAGTGCTGCAGGAGGATTACCTGGAGTACCGCCTGGCCTCAGTTCGGTATCTGGGCGAGCACATCTCGGCGGAGGGGGTGCCCAT
>JBDHGR010000393.1:0-4744 GCA_039589815.1 Gemmatimonadota bacterium
AGCCAGACGTTCAACTCAGCACGCCGGCCTTCAATCTCCTGAAGCATCTGGCGTGCCCGGTCTCGATTTCCGACAGCCGCATGACCGTACCCCAGCATCACACGGTAAGCGTGATTCCCGGATGACAGGCGGTCGGCCCGTTCAAATCCCTCGAGCGCGCCCCCGAAATCTTCCAACTCGACGTATGCTAGGGCCTGCAGGGCATGCCCCATGGGGAGATTCGGATCGAGGTCAATGGTACGCTGGAATTGAGCGACGGCCTCGGTCCATCGACGAGCACGATAGAGATAAAGGCCGTAGTTGGCGTTGATGAAGATCGACACCGGATCCAGTTCACACGCTCGCTGGCCAAACGGCAGTGCCTCTTCGTGCCGGCCGAGCATCGTGAGGATGTTGGCCCGATAGTCGAAAGCCGGTGCACAGTTGGGGTTCTGGGTTGTGGCTCGCTCGACTCGCTGCAGCGCCCGATCGAAGGCGAACTCGAACCACCACTCCACCATTGCCAGCCGTGCGTTGGCGTCGGCGGACTCGGGATCCAGCTCCACCGCGCGTACAGCCGCGTCGCGGGCTTTGGGATAGGCGTCCAGGGGGCGAACACTCCAATATCCCACACCCAAGTGGGACCAGGCCTCGCTCAACGCCCCGAACGCTTCGGCAAAGCGCGGATCCCTATCGATTGCCCGCTCGAAGTGTCGGATGCTCTCCAGGAAGTCCTCCTCGGTCCAGCGGCTCCAATGGTGTCTGCCGAGGAGGTACTCTCGGTATGCCTCCATGTCCTGCGTGGGTTCACGGGCGATCCGGGCGACCTCAGCCGGCGTCAACTCAGCCCTCAGGGCATTCGCAATGCTCTGGGCGACGCCGCTTTGAATCGCGAATACGTCCGAGAGATCGCGATCGTACGATTCCGCCCACACCTCTCGATCAGCCTCAACATCGATTAGCTGCGCCGTGATCCTGACACGATCATCAGCCTTACGGACGCTCCCCTGCACCAGCTTCTGGACCCCGAGTTCGCTTCCTATCTCTCGCGTCGTCTTCCCGGATTGCCTGTACCGCATGGAAGACGATCGGGAGATGACCGTCAGCGCGCTGATCTTGGAAAGCTGGGTGATGATGTCCTCGGTGATCCCGTCGCTGAAGTACTCGTTCTCCGGGTCGGCACTTCTGTTGGTGAAAGGAAGGACGGCCAGTGATCTCCTCCCGTCGGTCGGCTCGGCCCCAGCCGCCGACGTCCGAGGTGCCGCATGCTTGTCAAAGCCGACAGCGTTGTAGATGCGCTGGAATCGGGGATGGTCTCTGTACTGATCCCACTCGAACCAGTGCGGCAGAATCATCAACAGCGTAGATCTCTCTTCGACTGCCTTTTCCAACCAATCGAGGGTCTCTTCTTCTTCTCCCAGCCCAAGGTGGATGTACACGAAGAAGAATGTGGACACGTACTCCGTCTCCGACCTCCTATGAAGCTCATCGAGCAGCCCTAGCGCCTGCTCCCGCTCTCCTGCTCTGGCATGGGCGTAGCCCAGGTGCGATACCAGGATGGGGAGCCTTCCGAGAGTGGCGATGCCGTGCTGACCGGCGGCTATCGCCTCCTCGTGTTTTCCCAACGCAGTGTACATGACCGGAAGCATGAGGTTGGCGGCAAGGTTGGTCGGCTCCATGTCCAGCGTCTTGAGCTGTAATCTCACGGCTTCGTCGAGATCCCCAGCCGCCATATAGCAGTAACCCAGAGTCTGCACTGCGCCGGCGTAGAGGGGATCAAGCTCCACCGCACGCTTCGACGTCTCGATCGCCCGATCCGCGAACCCCAGATTCGACAATAGAACGGAGTATTGATGGTAAGCACTGGCCGAGTTCGGGCTTACTTCGATGGCACGCTTGAACTCGGATTCGGCGCCGGCCCAATCCCAGTCGGCAATCATTTTCAGATACCCGAACGCTGCGTGGGCATCCGCCTGGGATTCGTCAAGTGACAGCGCCCTCTCTATGGTCTCTCGGATCCTTGCGAGCGCGTCCGGTTCAGGGACCATCATCAGGAGGGTTTGATAGGTGTATGTGAGGGCAAGTCCAGCGTGCGCCGCCGCGAAACCCGGTTCCAGCTCGATGGCACGTTCGTAGCTTGACACGCTCTTCTGTAGCGCCGAGACCGATCCCTGGGCCCAGTAGAATCGGCCCTTGAGGTACGCATCATAGGCGTCCAGATTCGCCGGAGCGCTCTTCTCGGCGGAAATCTCAGACGAAAGGAATCTGGAGCTGAGGTTGCTTGCGATGGCGGCGGCGATCTCGTCCTGGATAGCGAAGACATCCACCAGCTCCCTGTCGAAACGCTCTGACCAGGTGGACGATCCCGTGGCCACATCCACCAGGTGAACCGCCACGCGTAACTGGTTCCCAGACCTGCGCACGCTCCCTTCCAGAATCGAATCGACCGACAGTTTTTCCGCTATCTCACGGACATCGTGTTTTCCACCCTTGAACGCGAAGACTGAAGTCCGCGCGGTCACCCTGAGATCCGGCAGCTTACTCAACAGATTGATGACCTCATCGGTCATGCCGTCGCTGAAGTATTCGTTTTCCGGGTCGGCACTCATGTTCGCAAAGGGGAGCACGGCTATGGAGCTGTGCACCGAAGGTTCCTGAACGGTCACCGCAGGGTCGCGCACAGGAGTGGGAGCCGGCTCCGGGGCAGCCATTGCGGCTGCGAGACGGCCTGCCGAGCCGAACCGGTCGGCCGGAACCTTCGCCAACGCGCGGCTGATGGCATTGGCAAGATGTGCCGGAACGTCCGGCCTGACGGTGGAGATGGGGCGCACAGGATCTGTCACCTGCCGGGCCATCACCGCAATCGCTGAAGGACCGGTGAAAGGCGGCTCCCCAACCAGCGCTTCGTAGAGCACGCATCCCACCGCGTAGACGTCGCTTCGGGCATCCAGCGCGCGATCACCGCCAACTTGTTCGGGGCTCATGTACTGGGGCGTACCGACGGAGAAACCGGTTCTCGTAATCCGCTCCCCTCCCGCCTCCTCCAAGGCGAGAGCGATGCCGAAATCGGCCACCATCAGCACCCCGTGATGGAATAGGATGTTCTCGGGCTTGATATCCCGGTGGATTACTCCCTGCTCATGGGCGTAGTCGAGTGCCGTTCCGATATCCTTAGCCAGAGAACAAGTCGCATCGACGCTCAACTGCCCCTCGCGGCTAAGCTTCGCTCGGAGGGATTCGCCCTCTACGATCGGCATCGAATAGTAGAGGAACTCTTCCGCTCGCCTATCCGCCTCCCCGCCTGTCCGGCCGGAGTCCAGGAGAGGCAGGATATGCGGATGATTCAGCCGCGCCGCCACCCTGATCTCGAGCAGGAATCGCTCGGCACCTAGCGTAGCGGCCAGTTCCGGCTTGAGCACCTTCACCGCCACCTTCCGGTCGTGCTTCAGGTCCTGGGCCAGGTAGACCGTGGCCATGCCACCGCTTCCGATCTCTTCCTCGATCGCATAACGGTCAGCGAGTGCAGCCTTCAGGCGTTCCTCTTGGTCCATATCGGATGGTCCTTTGGGGTTACTATGCCTGCCCCAGCCTATTCAGCCAACACAGAGCAAGATGATGATGTGGTTGAGAAATGAGCAAGCAGGAAGAGAAGGGGTGGTGGACCGGCCGGGGAGCACAGAAGACCAAACCCCTGGACCTGATCGGCCGGCGCCGGCTCAAAACGCCATGCTCACGCCTATCCGGCGTGCGCAGGCGAAGCCTGCCCAGAACCATCCTTGACACCGTTTTGTACTATATGTACCATTCGTACATATAGTACCCATGTCAGCGGAAGGGGGAGATATGGCCAGAGAGAAGATCTCCGCGGCCAAGGCACGAGAGGAATTCAGTGACCTCGTCAGTCGTGCTGCATATGCCAAGGAACGGCATGTGGTAACTCGCCGGGGCAAGGCGGTTGTCGCAATGGTTCCCATTGAGGACCTAGAGTTGTTGGAAGAACTGGAAGACCGCATCGATGTCATCGAGGGCCTCCAAGCTCTTGCCGAAGCTCTAGAGCAGGGCACTCGGCGGTGGGAAGAGGTGAGGGCTGAACTCGGCCTATGAGTGTCGAGGAGGTGGCCTACAGGATAGAGGTGACACCGAGGGCACGGAAGGATCTCAAGGCACTGCCGAAAAGGGAGAGGCAGCGGGTTGTCGAGCAGATCGATGCCCTGAAGGCTGATCCCAGACCGACGGGATGCAAAAAGCTTAAGGGGCGGGAGGACTTCTACCGGATTCGCGTAGGCGACTACCGAGTGGTCTATCAGATTGAGGACAAGGTCCTCTTGATCCTGATCGTCCGAGTCGGTGATCGGAAGGAGATCTACGAGGTCATCCGAAGGCTCTGAGGAAAGCCAACTGCAATCCTCTGAAGGCCGAGGGGATGAGGAATCCAGGGTTTTACGGGGCATTCGCGGGATCGTCCAACGACAAACCGAAACCGCCGCTTCGAAGAAGATCGAAACGGCGGTCATCTATGGGCCTGGGTAGACTCGAGCCGGAGGCCGCTAGTGTGGCCGGAGACGAGTGAGGATGGCCCGCAGGGCCACCGCAGATCCACTACCCACCTCACGCTTATCAGGCGGTCACGAAACAGGCCAAATCCCGGCATTTTGCCGTACTTTCACGGGTAGGACGGTCGGGTAGCCCGGGCGGTTGCCCGCCCGAGCCCCCTCAGATCCGAGCATGGAGATTTCCACCACTCGGCTCTTCCGTTGAAGCAGTC
>JBDHGR010000394.1:0-4735 GCA_039589815.1 Gemmatimonadota bacterium
GGATCGGTTCAAGACGACCGGCGAGATGGCGGCGGCGTTGGCGTTGACCACGAGCCTTGGCCGCCGGGAGGGGAAACGGGCTCTGAGGCCGGTTGGGATCGGTTTGGTGGCTGCGGCTCTCCTGGTCCTCGCTGTCGGGTACTTCGGATTTTTCCGGGGTGGAGGTTCTGAGGGGGACCTCGTTGAAAACCGGGTCCTTGTCACCATCTTCGAGAACCAGACGGGTGACCCTGAGTTGGACCTTTTGGGGCAGATGGCCGCTCACCTGATTATCCAGGACCTGGGCCGAATAGAGCCCGGACTCGTGGAGGTGATGCCCATGGAGACATCGAGGGCGGTCTTTCAGAAAGTCGGTTCTATGGACGAATGGACCCCGGGGGGAGGACCGATCTGTGTCGCGGCAGCGCAGATGGGCGTTGGCCGCACGATCTCGGGCTCCCTCTACTCGGCCGGGGACAGCGTGTCTGTTGAGGTTCAGATGATCGAGGTGTCCGGGTGTCGGGTCCTTCGCCCCTTCTCACCGGCCAGAGCTTCGGTGGCGGAGCCGAAGTCGGCGCTCGCGGCCTTTGCGCAACGCATTGCCGCAACCGTGGCCCGTGATTTGGACCCGAGGGGGGGTGAATGGGCGTTGGGGATGTCGGAGGTTCCGTCCATTGAGGCATACCGGGAGATGACGGCCGCCTGGGAGGCATTTTCGAACGAGGATTGGACCGGTTACTGCGAGCGCGTGTTGCGCGCCCTGGAGATCGATGACACCTACGCAGATGCGATGTTCAACCTCGCCGACTGCTACCTCAACCGAATCGTGCAGTTACAGAAGGGCGATTCGATCCTGAGGATCCTGGAGGCCAACCGAGACCGGCTTTCTCCGTTTGTTAGCGGATGGGTGGATATCAACCGGGCCTGGCTCGACGGCGACCGGGATGCGGCATATCGGGTCACCCGCCGCCTGGCCGAGCGGATGCCTTCCGGGGGGAATCTCCTCAGTTGGGGCATGGAGGCGGCCGCGACGAACCGGCCCCAGGAGGTTGTGGACGTATTCGAGTCCCTTGATCTCCAGCGGCCGGATCTGCACTTGGGGCCTTGGAATTGGGTTGTGCTGGCCGGCGCTCTCCACAGGCTGGGTGAATACGAGGAAGAGCTAACCAAGGCCCACGGAGGACAGGAGCGGTATCCTGAAGCATCCGTCCTGGTCTACACCGAATTGCGCGCCCTGGCTGCCCTTGGGCGGGTGGAGGAGGCTCTGGACGTGGCCGAGGAGATTCGAGCGCGGTGGGGAAGCTCAGAATACCCAAGATACCCTCAAACCCTCTCCAATGCTCTTCGCGCTTACGGGCACCCCGAAGTGGCCTGGGAGATCCTTGAATCTGTCCTGGCCGAGTACGAGGGAATGACGCCGGAGGAAATGGCCCAAGGGGCGCGCCGGTACCAACTCGCCCAAACCCTGTATCTCCTGGAGAGGAATGACGAGGCCAAAGGACTCTTTGCGGAGCTGGCGGCGGAAGAACCCGAGAACGTGAACTACCTGGGGTATGTGGGTGTTATCGCGGCCCGGCTGGACGAAGGCGATGAGGCCCGGGAGATCTTCGGCCAATTGGAGGGAATCCAGCGACTGAGACTCAATGGCCTGAACCGCTACTGGCAAGCCTGTATCGTGGCTCAGCTTGGGGAGCTGGATCGGGCCGTGAGGCTTCTCGGGCAGGCGCACTCCGAAGGCAGACCGTTCTCGGTAGGGCTCCTCACTGACGTGAATCTCGAGCCGCTCCGGGGCTACGAGCCCTTCAAGGAGTTCTTGCGGCCCAAGGGCTAACCCCTTCCCACTCCCTTCCTCCTCTAGCGGTGGAGGGAGCAGGGAGATGGTCAAACACATCGAGGCCTTCTCCGGGTGAGGGACTCCGCCTCGGTGAGAGATGACAGAGCCCCCCGCCGGTCCTCCGGGTTTTTCGCGGCCCAAGGAGGACGACCGCCACAACCCAGAGACAACCAACCGACGGGGGGCCCGAGTTTCAGGTTTCTGGATTTCCTCCTTTCCGTTCATCCTGACGTCATGGGAGCCAACCATCCCTCACCTGAACGGTGGCCCAGACGCATTGACCGTTGCGGTCTGCGGAGATCTCAACATGACCCGCTGCCAGAGCTAGTACCGTTCCGTCATCGCTCACCTCAGCGATGTCAGGATCAGAGGATCCCCATGCCACTTGATCGCCGGGGGGAAGTGGTAACAGGCGTCCCTGGCGATCCTTCAGCATGACTGACAGCTGAAAGGACTGGCCGGACAGGAGCCTAACCTCCTCCGGCACGACGATCAATTCGAATTCGGCTTTGTACTCTTCTTCTATCCCGGTGGCGTCGTCCCGGCATCCGAAGAGGAGGAGAACGGAGAGAGGAAGCAGGATTCTCGGGAACAGGCTGTTGCGTCTCATGATGCACCTCCTTTGGCGAATCGCTGTGCCGTGTTGGCCCGAACCCATCGATCGAGCACCTTCTTCCGGCACGCGAGGACAACATTCACCTGAAGCCGTTCTGTCAGCGTGAATTGGGGTGTCCGCCGGGGCCCCTTCCAGGGAACGCTCAGGGAACGCTCCCGACTGGAGACCGTGAACGGAGTGGGATTCGTTGCTGTTGTGGCGAAACCGCATGTAACTTGTGGGTGGATCGGGGCCTCGTTTAACCGGGCAACGGCCCTGTGCGTACCGGCTGGACCAAGACGCTCGAGTTGCACCAGGATCGAACTCAGGGTGGGTAAGGGGACGCCATCCCATGATCCATTTCCAGGTACTGGGATCGTTGGACCTTCGCGGGTCGGCAGGAGAGGAGGTCCTCTCCATCCTAGCCCAACCCAAGCGCACGGCCATTCTGACGTACCTGGCTATCGCCTCTCCCCTGGGGTTCCACCGACGGGACAAGCTGGCAGGCCTTTTCTGGCCCGAGTCTGACCACGAGCACGCCCGGGCCTCCCTCAGAAAAGCACTTCACTTCCTGAGGAGATCGTTGGGAGAAGCCGCGGTCCCGAACCGCGGCGACGAGGAGGTCGGGCTGGATTGGGAGCAGTTCACCTGCGATGCCGTGGGGTTCCAAAAGGCGCTGGAGGCTGAGGACCCTGAAGGCGCCTTGGACCTATTCCGGGGGGACCTCCTGGAAGGGTTCTTTTTGTCGGGGTGCCCGGAGTTTGAGCGGTGGCTGGATGCAGAGCGGGAGCGGCTCCGGGGGATGGCCGCCGAAGCGGCATGGGAACTTGCCGACCGCCATCTGGCAGGGGGCCGAACTGCCGACGGCGAACGGATGGCACATAGGGCCTTAGGCCTCATCGGCACCGACGAGAATGAGACCCGTCGGTTCATCCAAACCCTGGCGGAGGCGGGAGCCCGGGCAGCGGCGGTTCGGATCTATGACCGGTTCGAACAGGCGCTCTGGGACACGCTGGAATTGAAGCCTTCCGCCGAGACTCAATCCCTGGTCGAGGGGATCCGGGAGTTGGCTTCTCCGGACTCACCTCCCTCCGGAGGGGTACCCCGTTTTCCCGAGCATCCCGATTCTACCGGTCCGCCCCGGGTGGCTGCCGAGACTCCACGCGCTGAGGCCGAGGTACCTGACCTAGCCGCACCCTCCGGGGACCCTCAATCGCTGATCCATCAGGAACTGGCCTCGGATCTCGAGATTCTTCGGAAAATCGGGGGTGAGAGTGGCGCTGAAGTCTACGTGGGGAAGCAGAAATCTCTTGATCGGTTGGTTGCCGTGAAGGTCCTTTCCCGGGATCTGTCCCGGGATCCGGTGGCAAGGATTCGGTTCGATCGGGAGGCCAAGGCCGCCGCCTCTCTCGATCACCCCAACGTCGTGGCTGTATACCGGTTCGGTTGGCTTGCCGATGAAGTGCCTTTCCTGGTGATGCAGTACGTGAATGGGCCGACGCTGGCGGAGAAGCTTGCAGCCGAGGGGCCCCTCACCGTTCCGGCGGCGAGGAACGTCCTGGGGCAGGTCGCAGCCGCTCTAGCCGAAGCCCATAGAGAAGGTTTCGTTCACCGTGACATTTCTCCGGAAAATGTGCTGTGGGATAAGGAAACCGATCGGGTACTTCTTTCAGACTTTGGCCTGACAGGGCTTCTACCACAAAAGGAAGTCTCTCTTCCCCGGGTGACCAAGAAGGGTGAGAGCCTGGGAACTCCCGGTTATGTGAGCCCTGAACAACTCAAGGGCCATGACCCCACCGAGGGAACGGACATCTATGCGTTGGGAGTCCTCGGGTATGAAATCCTCACTGGAGAAGGGCCGTTTCGTACCAAGACCGTCCCAGACGCCGCCGCGGCACATCTCCGTTGGACACCACGGTCACTGGTCGGGATTCGGCCCGAGGTCGATGCGGAGCTAGCCGAGCTGCTCGAGCGGTGCCTTGCGAAAGAACCAGGCAAGCGCCCCAGCGCCGAGTTCCTCGCAGAGGCGCTAAGGGAGGAGCGTGTGGAGCTAGTGGAAAAGGCCCAGGCTCCGGAGGAAGAGGACGTTCTTAAGACCTTCCTCCAGCGCCGTCTACTTTGGACCCTCTCGGTGGCGGGAGTGATCGGAATCGGGTCCCTCTACATCATCCGCATGCTCACCCGTCGGGGCTTGCTTCCAGAGGTGGCTTTTCCGTTCGCTCTGGACACGGTCCTGTGCGGTTTGGCTGCCACAAGCGTCGTTGCCTGGTTCCATGGAGAAAAGGGGCGGCAGCGGGTCGCCGCCTTTGAGGTCGTGTTGCTGGCCG
>JBDHGR010000395.1:0-8807 GCA_039589815.1 Gemmatimonadota bacterium
CCCCCAACCTCCCCGATTTGATCCAGGACGTACTCGTAGAGTGCCTCTCCAGCACTCTGGTTTACCTGGATGAAGCCCCCGCCCGGAAGCTCGAGGCGCTCTTTTCCCCATTGCACCAGGAGGCTCTTCTCCCCCGCCAGGTGTTTCGGACCCCCCCCTTTTCTATCAGACCAAATGGACACGAGCCCAGGCACCAGGTCCAGGAGAGCCTCCGGAGCACCGACCCCCTTCCCTCCCCGGACAGAAAGGCTTACACCCTCCAGGCCGTCCCTTAAGGTGACGCGGAATTCTCTGCCCCCTGGAAGGAGGGAAGCTTCGGTCCCCCAGTTTGCCCTGAGCCCATCCCAGACCGCCATGAGGCGCTCCTCCGGGAGGAGGCATTCGGACCCGACGTCCAGTACTTTCGCCTGGTGCCCCAGTTCCCGAAACCCAGCCACGATTCGGCCACCGGGTAACCGTCGGACGGTGAAGGTGACCTTGTTTCGGTAGTGGAACTCCTTAGGGGAACGCACGACCTCCGGATCCGCGATCTCCAGCCCGCCTACTCGCCTCATGGCATCACCGACCAACCGTCCCTTCCAGTACAGCTGTTCATCATACTCCAAGTGTTGGAGAGAACAGCCGTCGCACCGCTGGTAAAGTGGGCAGGGCGCTTGGCGACGGCCTTCCCCCTCCTTTGCCCACTCCACCGCCTCCCCCCTTGCCCAACGAGCTTTCTCCTTCACCACACGAATGAGCACACGATCCCCGGGGGCTGTCCGTGGAAGGAATACGACCTTCCCGTCCGGGAGGGCCCCCACCCCGAACCCGCCGGCACCGATGCTGTGGACCGACACTTCCAGGTCAGCGCTCAATTCCTTCTCTCGTTCTATCGGAGGCCGGAGAAGGGGCGTCCGGCCCTTTTCCACGCCGAGAACCCCCCCGATTCCCCCGGTGGGCCCGTTTGGATCCTAACCCGGTTCCGTTCCTTCTCCTGGAGGAGCGCCGCCGTTGCCGCAGCGGCTTGAAGGATACCCTCCGCTGCCGGCCCGTCCATCAGTTCGGGGTGCTCTTCCAGGTACCGGATGGAGAGGTTCCCGTCCCTGAAATCCTTTTCGTCCATAACCTGTCGGTGGAAAGGAACACAGGTCTCTACGCCCCGGATCACCAACTCTTCCAAAACCCTGGCCATGCGACGGATGGCAGCATCTCGAGATGGAGCATGTACGATCAGCTTCCCCAGAAGAGGGTCGTAGTGGAGACCCACTTCGAACCCGTTGATGATTCCTCCGTCCCATCGGACCCCGGGGCCCCCTGGCAGGCGGAGATAATCAATGCGGCCCGTTGAAGGAAGAAAGCCCCGGCTGGCATCCTCGGAGGTGATCCTGCACTCGATGGCGTGGCCGACGGGTTTCAAGGCTTCTTGTTCCAGGGTGAGCTCTTCTCCGGCGGCTACCCTCAACTGCAGTTCCACCAGGTCGACCCCGTAAACGAACTCCGTCACCGGATGTTCCACCTGGAGGCGCGTATTCATCTCCAGAAAGAAGAACTCCCCATCCTTGAATAGAAACTCAACCGTCCCGGCACCCAGATAATCGACGGCTTTCGCGGCCCGGACAGCGGCCGCACCCATCTCCCCTCTGAGCTCCTCCCCAACGATGGGTGACGGGGCCTCCTCGATAAGCTTCTGATGCCTTCGTTGGATGGAGCATTCACGGTCACCAAAGTGCATCACTCTCCCGGTCCGATCGCCCATCACCTGAATTTCTATATGGCGGGGGGCGTCGAGGAACCGCTCGAGATAAACGGACCCATCTCCAAAAGCCGACTGGGCTTCTCGGCTCGCGGCCTCGAAGGATTTCGAGAGATCGGCCGGATCCTGAACGATTCTCATCCCCTTCCCCCCACCTCCTGCGGAGGCTTTGAGGATGACGGGGAAACCGACCTCATTCGCAATCGAAGCAGCCGTCTCCGGATCTGAGATGGCTTCGGTAACCCCGGGCACGATGGGTACCCCGGCGGCCTGCATCCTCCGGCGGGCCTCCGTCTTGTCACCCATGGCCTCGATGGTCTCCGGCGACGGTCCGACGAACACAAAGCCAGCATCGTGCGTGGCCCGGGAGAAGGGTGCCCGTTCTGCCAAGAAGCCGTAGCCCGGATGGATGGCTTCTACCCGGGCTTTCTCGGCCACCTCCAGAATTCGGTCGGAGCGAAGGTAGCTCTCCGAAGAGGGCGCCGGCCCCACGCAGTAAGCCTCATCAGCCTCCAGAACGTGCAGAGCCCGCCGATCCGCCTCAGAAAAGATGGCCACCGATCGGATTTCGAGCTCTCTGCAGGCACGGATCAAGCGAACCGCGATCTCCCCCCTGTTGGCAATAAGAAGACTCTTGAACACAGCTCCGTGTCCTTACTCTGGCGAGAGTGATCGACTCGAAAGGCAAGGTCTGAAGGTAGGCTGTCCCCGGGAGCCCCCACAAGCAGAGCGACGGGCCCGGAAGAAACCGGACCCGCCGCCACGGCCGACCGGTCGGTCGGCCTTGAATCCCTAACGGGACCCTATCGGATCGTCCCCTCCACTGTCATCTCCCGGCCCTTTCGGACCACGGTGAACGAGACGGTCTCTTCTTTCTCGTAGGACCGGAGGATCCGCCGCACGTCCCCCTGCTCCTCCACCTCCCTACCACCGATGGCCAGGATGACATCCCCGGGCGAGAGCCCCAGGGTGGACCCCTCCTCCACTTCCAGAACAAGGAGCCCGACTTCGGAAGAGAAATACTCGGCCAATCCGGGATTGATCTCGGTGAGTTGGAGGCCGTAGGCGTTTCCTCTCCCGATGATGTTGTACGCCAGCGGGGATTCTCCACCCCGGAGTGCGTAACCCCGGACCAGGCCCTCGGGACTCGACGTGATGCGGATCCTGGGAGTGTCGAGATTAAGGTCTTTGGCTCTAAGTTCCAGATCCTCCAACGCTTCGAGGTCGACGTGCAGGTCCCTCAGGTCGATCCTCAGGTCCTCGAGATCCTCGAGGCTCTTCAGCTCTGAGAGCTTAAGCTCCAGTAGCTCGTCGTCGGGTAACCTTAAGCTCCAGACCCCTTCTCCCTCGGGATCGACCCGAAGAATCCTCCTCACGCCTGCCTCACCAGTATCCCCGCGATAGACCATGACGGAAGGTTCGTCGATCTCGGCGGCCTCGAAGGTCACGGTGTCGGCGGCGCCGTCTCGCAGGTACCGGATCTCTACCTCGTCTCCGGCTTCGAGATCTCCAGCCAACGAGATCAGGCGTTGGACGGGAAGAGATCCGTCTTCGTCGAAGCCTTCGTCGGCTTCACCGGGGATGGGACTCAACAGGCTCTGGCCGTTCAGGTGAGTGATCAGGTCTCCTTCCCGAAGGCCCGCCTCCTCTGCCGGCGTGTCCTCCATGACCCCCTGAATCTTCACTCCCTGCCGGTCGAGCTCCTCCCCCTGGTTTCCGTCGAGGGAGACACCCAACCGCACACGGGCTCGGACCCTGACCACCATCTGCCTGACCTGGCGTTCCTGATCCCGGGCTCGTTCCCGGGCTTCCTCGGCTCGGACCCTGTATTGGGCGACGAGCGCCTCCTGGCGGTTTCGGGCGTCGGCCTGTTCGGCCCGTGCATCAGCCTGGGCCTCAAGTTGTCGGGCCCTCGCCTCGTTGAAATGGCGGCGCCTTTCATCCATTTGATCCAAGGCTCGAACCTGCGTCTCCATCGCTCGGGCCAGAGCCTCCTCCTCTTCCACCTCCGTCAATTCCAGATGGGCTTTGGCCTCGGCCAGTGCTCGCTCCAGCTGCTCCAGGCGGGCTGCGTTCATCTCCCGGAGCTGTAGCCCCGCCTGGGCTGACTCCTCTCGGGCCCTGGCAAGGGCCTCTTCGATGCGAACCAGTCTTTCCTCCCTGACCTCCCGGAGGCGTAACTCCATTCTTTCTCTGATTTCCTGTTCCCTCTGGCGGAGGTCCTCCAACCGCGCCCGTTCCTCAGCAGTCTGAGCCTGCAGAGAACCGGAAAAGGCCGGAAGGACGACTCCCAAGATCAAGAATGAGCTTCCCAATATGCGGCTGACTCCCCTCATTGCACTCTACTCCGGAAATGCATGGTGGATGGTCTCGAAGGCGGTCCCCTAGACCGTTCAACCCCTTCGATGGTTTATGAGGAGAAAAGCGTTGCCCGGAGTGAGGACTTCTCTACTGATCGTGGCCGAGGATGGTTCGTCGGAAGCTCTCGAACCCGGGCACGTCGGACAGTTCCCCATCCATGATGGCCGCCATTTCCTCTGCTCTCCGCCATTCCGCTTCCATGGCTTCCAGGTCAGCCATCTCATCCAGGCTCATGATGAGCCCGACTCTGCCTGGGAGGTCTAGATCCCCCAACGGGGTCCTGGCCGAGGACATGGCGATGAGGAGGGCCAGGGGTCCTCCCAAGGTATCCACTTCAGCGGCCACGGCCGACGCGATGCGGCGAACGGCGGTTTGGGGCGTGACCAGGCCGAGTCCAATACGGAGCACGGGGCGGGCTTTTACCAGGTCAAGAGTGACCTCGGCTCCGCAAAGGGCGCAAAGGGCCAGGACCAAGGGCCTGTCCCCGTCCAAGAGGAGTCCCACGCTCTGGAAATCCCAGGGCTTCAAAGCAAGGGGCCCTCTGCATGATGGGCAATCGGGAGCCAGTGGCACCTGAGAAAAGAGGTAGGTGAGGGGGGATGCGTGCTCCAGGAACGGGGAGGCGAACCAGGGTTCCCGGGCCCAGAAACCGTTTGGACGGGAAGTCTCCTGTGACCGGGGCCCGTACCGCCACTCAACGAACTCGAGTCGAGGTGGAGCCCCGACACGGATGAGCTCGCCTCCCCCCACATCGACGAGACTCAGGTGGGGCGTGGAAACCCGAACCCTTCCCTTCTCCTGCACTACCGCCTCACAAGCCTCCAGCGTTTCCCAGCGGGATTCGAGAGGGGTAAGCGTCCACCGTGAGCATCCTGAGCACACGTTCCAGAGGCGTCCCTTCCCGGGATCGTACGCCAACCGGTGGCCATCACCCGGGGCCCATGGGGGTCCCGGGGCCAATCCCGATCCACAGAAGGGGCAGGCGGCCATGTTAGGGACAGGCTCCTAAAGCGGGATGTTCCCGTGCTTCTTCAGGGGGTTTTCATCCCGCTTGTTCCGGAGCATCTCAAGGGCGGAGATCAGGCGGGGCCTGGTATCCCTCGGGTCGATGATGTCGTCCAGATACCCCCGGCTGGCAGCGATGTAGGGGTGTGCGAACTTCTCGCGGTATTCAGCCATTCGCTCCTCGGTGGCCGCGCCGGCGTCCTCAGCGGCCGCAATCTCCCTTCGGAAGAGAATCTCCACAGCCCCTTTCGGTCCCATGACGGCGATCTCCGCGGTGGGCCAACCCAGATTGATGTCCCCCCTGATATGCTTCGAGTTCATCACGTCGTAAGCGCCTCCGTAAGCTTTCCGGGTGATCACGGTGACCTTCGGCACGGTGGCTTCACTGAAGGCGTATAGGAGCTTCGCCCCATGTCGGATGATCCCGCCGTGCTCTTGACCCACGCCTGGAAGGAATCCGGGAACGTCCTCGAGGATGATGAGCGGGATGTTGAAGGCGTCACAAAACCGGATGAATCTCCCTCCCTTGTCGGACGAATCAATGTCCAGGACTCCCGCAAGGATCGAGGGTTGGTTGGCGATGATTCCCACCGGGGACCCGCCCAACCGGGCAAACCCGGTAATGATGTTTCCGGCGAAACCGGCATGCACTTCCAGAAAACCCCCCTCATCCACTATGCATTGTATGACATCATGCATATCATAAGGATGGTTGGGGTTATCTGGTATGATCTCAAGCAACTTCTCATCTCTTCGATCCGGAGGATCGTTGGACTCGAGTGGAGGTGGCGGCTCCTGGTTGTTCTGTGGAAGGAAACGCATCAGCTCTCGGACCCCAGCCAGTGCCTCGGGTTCTGAGTCGTGGGCAAAATGGGCCACACCGGACTTGGTCGCGTGGATGTCCGCGCCTCCCAGGCTCTCCATGTCCACGTCCTCGTGGGTGACCGTTTTCACCACGTCGGGGCCGGTCACGAACATGTAGGACGTCCCCCTGACCATAAAGATGAAGTCTGTGATGGCCGGGGAATAAACTGCCCCACCGGCGCAGGGACCCAGGACGACGGATATCTGGGGAATCACGCCGGAGGCCAGTGTGTTGCGGAGAAAGATGTCGGCATAGCCGCCCAGAGAGACCACACCTTCCTGAATTCGGGCGCCGCCGGAGTCGTTCAGCCCGATGAGAGGCGCGCCGTTCTTGAGCGCCATCTCCTGCAGCTTCACGATCTTCTCGGCATGGGCCTCCGAGAGAGACCCTCCGAAGACCGTGAAATCCTGGGAGAACACGTAGGTCAGGCGCCCGTGAATGGTGCCGTACCCCGTGACCACTCCATCTCCCAGGATTTTTTTCTCTTCCAACCCGAACTCCGTCGACCGGTGAGTTACAAACCGGTCGAGCTCGACAAAAGAGCCTTCATCCAAGAGGAGTTCCAGTCGTTCCCTGGCCGAGAGCTTCCCCTTCCTATGCTGGGCTTTCAGTCGCTCCTCGCCACCCCCCAGCTCCGCTTTCCTCTTCAGTTCCTCGAGCTGCCTGAGCTTCTGGTCCATAGACATGTGTTTTCCGCCTAATGGAGATGGGATGTGATGTAGATCAACTCACGGTTCTGAATGCGGACAAGTTGTGGCACACGACGGATCTGGTCACCGTCAACGGTCAGGTGCCCCGTGGCCCCAGGAAAGTCTCTGAGTCCCCGCATTGCTTGAAGGAGCTCAGAGATGTTGCGGGGATTCTCGCGCAGGCCTTCCAGGAGGAGGGTCGCGGCGTCATAGCCGTAAGCCGGAACCTGGCTCCGCAGAGATTTCTGGAACAGAGCCTCGTACCGGAGACGGAAAAGCCGAAAGGCCTCTGTCTCATCCTGGCTGAGCCGGTTGGTGGATGCGACCACACCGTCTGTATGCCTGGAATCCACCTCCAGAACTACCTCGTCTTCGGTCCATCCAGAGGTGCCCAGAAGCTGGATCCCAAGCGTGTCCAGACCATAATAGGTGAACTGGGGCGCCAGGAGCTGGATGTCCCGGGGAGCCAACGGGAGGAATAGGCCGTCAGGGAGGACAGACCCCACTTCATCGAACTCAGCCTGGAAGAACGTCGCTCCCGAGTCGTATGCGACCTCTCGAGGGACAACTCCCCCCAACTCCTGGAACACACCCTGAAAAGCGTCGGCATCGATCCTCGCCTCTTCCGTTCGGGGGCGAAGGATCACAACCCTCTCGAGGCCCAGATTCCAGGCATACTGGGCGACGACTTCAGCGCCACCAGGATCAGGCCCCGAAAGGGAGAGGACCCCTGGGGCATCCTCCAGCGGAAGAGGGGCGAACGGGGAGATTAGCGGAAGCAGGGTGGTCCTCGCGTTTGCAGATTCGGTGAGGAACTCCTGACTCAGGGGGCCGATGGCTCCCACGGCGCCCATCTGTTCCAAGCTGGTAACCGCTTCTCGGCTTCCTACTGGTGATCCTTCGTGATCCAGAACCTCGAGTTGGATGGGCCGTCGCAACTCACCCTGAAATTCCTCGACCGCCACCTGGATACCCTCCAATACCCACTCCCCGTATTCCAGGAGACCTGGTGATACGCCGGTCCGAGGGAGAATGGCGCCAAGGACTACCGGTTGGCCCAGGACCTCCTCCAGATCCCCGTCCAAAACCCCACGACTCAACTCCCGTTCTCTGGTCTCCAGACCAGTTGCTAGAGCCGTTTCAGCCCAGCCCCGGGCCTCCGAAGTTTCCCCTCTCAGGAAGAGCGCTACGGCCAGCTCGGTAGCCAGGATGCCCCGAAAGTGGTGGTCGGCTCCGAGAGTCTCCGCCCGTCCCCTGAGTTCCCCGATTCCCAGCGAAGCCAGCACCTCCCGAAGAAGTTCGGTACCTGACTCCAGCGTCTCACTGGGTGCGTCGGCTGGGATCAAAAGTAGGTTGTCCAAGGACCTCCCGGGGTCTCCGTCGAGAGCCAACGCCTGGCTGATCAGAAGAACGGCGTCAGGGAAACCTGGATGGAGAGGTTCGAACAGGCCCAGGTATTGGGCCGCCACATCGACTGCCTCGCCCGATTCCCCTAGACCAAGAGCCGCCCGTGCGTGGATGAGGAGAGCCTCACCCGAGCCCTCCGCTCCCGGGTAGTGTTGGACGACACCGAGTGCCGCCTCACGGGCTTCCTCAAACGAGGATTCCGCCAGAAGGCGCCTGGCTTCCTCCAACGCCCTGGCAGCTTCTGCCTCCAGGATCTGAGGAAGCCCCCCCCCCTCAATGGAAGGGGTGGGAGGGGGCCCAGGCTCGGTCTCTGCCTGGGGCATCGCCACCGTGGTACAACCTATGGCTCCGAAACCCAGAGCCAGAGCCAAAAGAACCGCCCGAACACCATGGGCGCCCGGGCGGGACTCTGGTCTGGAAGGGCGTGGGATCCGCTGGATCATTTCCCCTCCAAGAGGACTAAGCCTCTTCCTTGGGCTCCTCAGCCTCCTCTGCGGCGGGAGCCTCTTCAGTTCCTGGGGCCTCCTCCTCCGGCTCAGCCTCTACTTCAGGCTCAGCGTCAGGTTCGGCCTCAACCTCGGGGGCCTCGTCAGCTTGTGCCTCTACTTCAGGCTCAGCATCAGGTCCAGCCTCAGCCTCGGGGGCCTCGTCAGCTTGTGCCTCTACTTCAGGCTCAGCATCAGGTCCAGCCTCAGCCTCGGGGGCCTCGTCAGCTTGTGCCTCTACTTCAGGCTCAGCGTCAGGTTCG
>JBDHGR010000396.1:0-4723 GCA_039589815.1 Gemmatimonadota bacterium
GACGGTCGCCAGCTCTGGACGGACGGTGAGGCGGCCGTGTCCCGAGTCTCCCCAGTACCGCCCATAGCCGGTTACCTCTCGCCCGAACTTCCACGGAGCCCCACAGCTTCCTGGCAGGGCGTAATGGACTCCGTCCACCAGCTCGTCGACGAAGACATGATCATGCCCATAAAAAAAGATCTGGACACCAAACTCGCGCATGGCTTCTTGTAGCAGTTTCTGTTCCCCGACCCCTGCAGCCCTGGGCCCACCCCGTCCGTACAACGTCTCACTCTCCGTGCCGGCGTTACCCCCCACCGCGTGATGTATGCAGACGAACTTGAAGGGGTGATCGGATCCGGAAAGGGTCCGCACCATCCAGGCAAACTGGGCGGACCCCAAAGTCCAATCTTCAACCACTGTTGCGTCGTCTCGCGGGCTCGGCTGATCACCCGAGGGAGCTGTGTATGACTGAACGTTCAGTGTGACAAAAAGCACGGGCCCCCACTCAAATGCGTAGTAGTCCTCGTTCGCGCTGCCGCCCTGGGGATACGTCAGGGCGTTGGGGTTCGGTGTAAAACGCCGCCGGACACCCGCAACCATGGCTGCGTTGTCCGCCGGAAACTTGCCGGTTTCGCCCTCCCAGTTCCCAATCAATCCAAAGTGCGGACACGACATTGACAAGGGAGCAAGGTGGCGCCGGTACATGGTATAGGCCCGTGTCGCACCCACCTCATCCCGCTGTGGGATATTGCGTGAGGTGGACCAGGCAACGTTGTCTCCGAGCCCGATGACGAAGTCAGGTCGATCCCTCCGCACGTTGCGGACCACCTCATCGAGGACTTCAACTGGTCCGGCACCGTCAACGAATGCGCCCGTATGAGCGTCCGTAATCAATGCAGCGGTGAAGCCAACCTCACCAGTACGCTGGGTCGTGAACCGACCCCTGGATACAGGTGCTGGATCGCCGCCGGGCACAGCCGAAACGATCCTGTACTCGTAGGTTGGCCCCCCGGTCAGGCCTTCGACATTCCAGTTGAGGAACTCACCCGGCCCCACTCTATGCTCCGCCCCCGAGGGCGTCCACTGATCTCCGTCGAACGGGCGAACCTCTAGCTGAGCTATCGCATCGGTGTGACCGTTTCGGGCATTAACCAGAATGGAATCGGTCGTCGGCCTGGCCAGGAAGGGCAGGAGGGAAAGCGTTGGGACCAGCTCAGCGCCACGCACCCCGCGCGGCAATCCAATCGCCGCCGCGCTCGCTACTCCCGCCAGGAACGATCGGCGGGAAAGGTCTCCAGTCCAACGGGGCATCTCTTGCTCCAATTCTTGGGTAAGGAGCCGGCTACTCCTCATACCGCCTCACCGGTCTTCGGCAGGTGGAAGAGTCCGACCCACGATCATGGTGATGTTGTCGGTGCCACCGTCGTCCAGGGCGTCCTGGAGGAGCTGCTCCACCACCTGGCGGGAGCTGGTCATGGACGTCAAGCGCTCCTGGATACGTTCGTCGGAGACATGCTTGGTCAGGCCGTCGCTGCAAAGGAGCACCACCGTGCCCCAATCCCGTAACACCCGGGTTACCACGGGCTCGGCTTGCCGCCCCCCCACTGCGCTGGAAAGGACGTTGGCCCACCGGCTCTTTTCGGCCCTGGTCCGGGTCATGAATCCCTGGTCCACGAACTCCTGGGCAATCGTCTGGTCACGACTGATCTGGGTCAGTATTCCGTTCCGGAAGACGTAGCAACGGGAATCGCCCACCTGGAGGAGGTAGGCGTGGGGCCACAGTCCCAGGAAGAGGGTCAGGGTCGTGGCGAAATGTCGCTCCCCACCCTCCCGCTTCGCCTTCTCGAGGAGGTTTTCGTGCACCGCCAACGCCGCATCGTGAAGGAGGCGGGAGAAAACCTCCGGGTCATCTGCCTCTCGGAGTTCCGCATCGTGGAAGAAGGTGGAAACCGAGGATACCAACCCTTCCACGGCCCGCCGGGCAGCTTCCTCCCCCCCCGCATATCCGCCGACACCGTCTGCCACGACTGCCAGAGACGCCAGGCGCTCGAGGTGAAGCATACCACCCTCGCCATCCGTGATGCTGGCCTGCTCGGGTTGGACGCCTCGGGCCAGTGAGCCTTGAAAGAAGTGATCCTTGTTGTCGGGGCGAACCTTGCCCCGGTGGGTCATTCCCCACGCGTCGATTTCCGAGAACTGTGGCCGCGCATCGTCACTCATCGGCCTCTCCCAAAAGTCGATTGCCCGGTCAAGCCCGGTCAGCCATCAAGAAGGAAGGATGTGTCGTGCGTGAGGGGGGTGCAAGGAATTGGAGGGCGTTCCTTGCCCTGCCTCACAAGATGCCCAGGTTCCCGCCCGTCACCAGCGAATACGCCACCCAGATCACGAGGATTATGACGAGTACTGCACCAAACTTTCGACGTGTTGGCTTCGAAAACAATCAGAACCCTCCGGAGATTGGTGACCCATGATGCACCCTCATGGAGTCAGAAATCAATGAAGGGGCTTGATCTCCTTTTCGCCCAGGGCCCCCGTTTCCCGGGGGCGTCCGATAATACGCACATCCGGGGGACGCCCTCCTGTAAGCTGGCCTAAGGACGTTCCGGTCAGCCAATCAGCTCAGCCAGAAACTCGCGATAGCATCGGTATACCGACCAAGGGATCTCCTCCCTTACACGACCGCCGGCGAGGGGCACATAACGACCGGATTCGAGGAGAGGAGGGACGATCTCTTCGAGCGTGGCCCTGATCACATCAGGCGATTCGCTGCGAAGGAGGCTGAGCGGAATCCCGCCGATGAGGCCAAGATCGGGACCGAATTTGCCTCGGATCTGGCGGTAGTCGAGCTCCGGCACTTCCGCGGCCTCCGAAATCCAAAACATCGAGATTCCTGATTCAATCAGGATCGGGAATAGGAGGCTGGTATTGCCGTACGTGCTGAGCAGGATGTTGTCGTACCCAAGGCCTTTGGCGGTAGCGACGATCCTCTCGTACACGGGTATCATGAACTCCTCGAACATATCAGGTGAGATGAGAGGCCCACGATTGTCGGAGATCGGTTCGCTCAGGTAGATGAACTCCGGATCCACATCCTGCATTGCCCTTTCGAGCATGTTCGAGCAGAACTCACCGTACAGCTCCATCCGGTCTCGTATCCACCCGGGCTCTCTGACCGTGCCGATGAGCACTTTTTCCAAGGTCGGCCAATCCCCCACCCCAAGTGCTTGGAAGAACCCGCGCGATGCCCGGATGGAGACGACGTGCTTGCGGTTCTCGAGTCGCCGGACTGTCTCGTTCCAGTCCTCGGGAAAACGCCGTCGCGAGATGTCGAATGCCTTGCGGTAGGCGCTTTGGGACAGATCGAAGATGCGGCCGAAATAGCTGGGTTCGTACCTGAGATCAGGGCCGAGGTTCTCGTGCGGCGTGAGGCCGAACACCTCGACGTGGGTCTTTCCGGACGGCAACCCCTGCGTACGCCAGAGGTCCAGCACCCCGTCCCGAACGCCTTCCTCCAGAAACGGCGGCCTGTCTACCCTTTCGCCGCGCATGATTTGTCGGAATCGCTCTCTATCGTTCATGGGCCTCGACCGGTAGCTCCCCACCCTGCTCCATATCCCACAGTAGATCAGCCATGGGCGTACGCCAACGACCGCGTGAGAGTGGACTGCCCGTTCGAGCCCAGTCGGCCACGCAGGAGAACAATGGATTGTGGGTAAGGTGGGGGCAAGGAGTCGAGCGCACGTTCCCTGTGTTGGCCGTCCGCCATTGGCCTACTCCTGCGCGGCTAAGCTATGTCTTGGCACCGAGCTGCGCACTCCAGGAATAGGCGGGCATCACCAACCTGGAGATCGTGGGGTCGCCAGTGGAATTGGAGCGAACCTACACCGTGACAATCGGGGAATTCGTTTTGTACGAGGTGCCTTTTCTGGAGGCGCTGTCTTACTCCGAAACCGGACTCCGAGTCTACATGGTTGTGGAGGAGTACCTCAGGAAGGAGCATCGGCACCGAAGCGTTTCCGCGGATCCGAGCGGCTGAGGCGGCGGCTTCGGGCTCTATCCAGATGGTTTGTGAGTATGAGGAAGGGTCCAGCGGAGGGAGTACTCGAAACCCGGCTTCAACTCTCGATAACGGACCGGGACCTCAACTCCCGTTTTCGGGTCCACCTTCAGGAAAGGCTTCCTTACTGGGCGGGCCACCAACGGCGATCCATGGGAACGATGGGAGATCATTCGTCTTGAGTCCACCCCGAAACGGAGCACACGAACCTCACCCGGAATATCTCTAGAGGGTTCCGGTTCCACCTCCTCAGCGGGTTCCCAGGTCCTGTCGGGTGGATGAGCAAAATAGAACGTCGTCTCATGAGTAAAGGAGTCAACCCACCGGAGGTAGAGGACGGCGGTGACCCCTATGCTACCGAGTGCGCATGTTCCGATCAGACCTACCATCGCCCAGTCGTGCCGTCTCATGTTGATGCCCCTGAGTGGAGTGTCCGTTCGATACCACTTTCCTACAGCTCCAGAGAAACCCGCGTTCCCTGCTCTTGTCAGAGTCCTGTAAGGAAGTTGAATGGCATAGGTCCGGGCCAGTGAACCACGCCAGGATCGCCGGGGGGTCGATTACCGTGGCGCCCTGTGTATCGAGGACCCCGGGCCGCCTGCGCGTGCAGTGGCCGGAGGGTTGCCCCACTCCGTAAACCCCTCGGCATTTGCTTGCCGCTATCGGTATGCGTGGCTAAATAGT
>JBDHGR010000397.1:0-4686 GCA_039589815.1 Gemmatimonadota bacterium
TCCCGATCCCGGTTCGGCAGCCGACGTTCACGCTGATTCCCACCGCAGAGTGAGGGCGGCCATCCCGCACGATGCCTTCCATGACCAGGTTCGTGCCGTACTCGATGCACGCATGCCGGATCTCGAAGTCCGTCGCGTCGCTCCCCCGCTCCAGTATGTAATCCCGGCCGAAAACGTGAATCTGGCTCATGTAGTCCATGGCCCGCTGGATCAGGGCGATCTCCTCCGGAGTCTTCACCCGCCGCATCTGAATACAGATGTCGTCGACCCTTTCGAAACCGGCCCGTGGAAGCACCTCGTTCATGCGCTGGAGGGTCCGGACCGTGGGCGGCTGGCTGAGGCCGATCTTTTTATCTCCGAAACCGAGTTTCTCGACGCCTTTGAGGGTCCATTCGACCAAGTCCACGGGGGGACCCATCATTACTTCGCCTTCCCTAGGGTTTCCTCCCTCAGTGTGGTAGTAGTCGTAGTAGTACTCTGCTTCGGTACTCCACCAGCCCCGGACCAGCTCCAGGTCGAGCCCCGGATGGAACCAGTAGACGGCCAGTTCATCCGTGGGGATGAAGCATGAAAAGGGCCGCTCCGTTGTGCTGTGGAAGAGTCCGGTGAAGTAGATGAGGTTCCACCGGTCCTGGATGAGGATGCCGTCCAGACCGCGCTCTCCAAGCTTCTCCTGCAAGCGTCTCACCGCGTTCTGGTGCCATTCCAGTGGGAGGCGGTCAAAGGTGGCCGGGGCGGGGTGGTTCGGGTTGTCTGCGAGCATACTGGCCGACTCACCGGTTACCGTGCGCCCTCCGCCCCCTTCTCCGGCCGGGGCGCTACAGGCGGACCCGAGGGTGGCTCCGACAGCGACGGCTCCGGTCCCCTTGAGGAACTCTCTTCTGGTGCTCATGCGTGACCTCCTGCTGCCGACTCATAAAGGCATTTCTGCATGGCTCGAGGAAATGGACAGATCCCCCTTTCCCCGGGCCCGGATCATGCTACCCGTTTGCTATCTGGCATCCCGACCTGGGTCATTCTGTTGGGAGTTCTGAAAGCAGGCAATACCATTCTCTCGACTCCGGGTCGAGGGCACCACCTGAATGATGCTCCTGAGACCAGGAGCCAGTCCCGCCAACGCCGTCTTCGACCTCCAATCGCTCCCCGCAGGGCCTTCGCTTTACCTGTCCTCAGCCGGATTGCCGCCGTAGAATGCCTCGACGGAGGCTCTTCCCGAACCCTAATCGCGAGGTGTCATCATGAGGTGCCTTTCCGACCGCCGGTGCGGCGTGCTTCGTACAATCCCGTCGGCGGTGCTGGCGGTGGCGGTTCTGTCGGCGTGCGGTTGCTCGGATGCGAGGATCCCACCTCCGCCGGAGACTCGAGTCGGGCTGGTAGTGGACACGCTGCACGGCGTGGCGATTCCCGATCCGTACCGGTGGCTGGAGGACACGCACGGCCCGGAGATTCCCCCGTGGGTCGAGGCGCAGAACGCCTATGCCGAGCAGATCCTCGGTAACCCGCCGGTCAGGGCGTGGCTTGAGGGGCGGTTGCGGGAGATGACGGACCGGGACGACGTGGGGTCGCCGCAGCAGGCCGGTGACTACGAGTACTTCACCTTGCGCCGCAAGGGGGAGCCGGCGACGGCCATCTATCGACGCCCTGCACCCGCAGAGGGGGACACGACGGAGATCGATCCGACAGGGGAATACGAGAAGGTGCTGGACCCCCTGGAGTGGAGCCCTGACGGCACCACGTCGCTGGGCATGATCTCCTTCTCTGAGGACGGTAAGCTCCTGCTATACAACGTGCGGGACGGAGGGCCTGACGAATACGCGGTTCGCCTCCGGGACCTCGAGCGTGGTGAGGACCTGCCCGACCACCTTCCGCCGGCCCTCTACAGCGGAGTGGCGTTTACCGGTGATGGAAGCGGTTTCTACTACACCCGCCGTTCCCGGGATCCGGACGAGGGCACCCGGGTGCTCCTCCATCGCATTGGCGCCGACATGGCCACGGACGTTGTGCTCTTCGGCGAAGGATACGGCCCCTCTACCTACCTCGACGTGCGGGAAGTCCAGGACGGACGAAACCTGCTTTATGCGGTGCGGCACGGGTGGGCGAGCTCCGAGCTTTACATCCAGGACCGGGAGGGCGGCACGGTGCGAACCATCGTCAACGACGCCGATGCGCGGTTCTACCATCAGGTCCACGACGGCCAGCTCTACATGCGCACCAATCTGGGCGCCGACAACAATCGCTTGATGGCGGTGCCGTTGGCCACGCCGGAGCGCGGGAACTGGCGGGAGGTGATTCCCGAGGCTGAGGACGTGATGGAGAACTTCACGTTCATAGGGGACCGCATCTACGTGACCTACCTGCATGATGCGAGCAACCTCATTCGCGTGTTCGATATGGACGGCACGCCCGCCGGTGAGGTGGAGGTGCCCCCGCTGCACAGCGCATCGATTCGCGGTGGCGAACCGGGCTTCGCGCTGCTCACGCTTTCCTCGCTCCTTTCCCCCACCACGGTGTGGCGGGTGAACCTCGAGACAGGCGAACGCACCGTTGAGGAACCGCCAGAGCCCGAGTGGGACAACACCGACTTCACGGTGAGCCAGGTCTGGCGCACCTCGAAGGACGGCACGCGGGCGCCCATGTTCCTGGTGCACAGGCGGGACATCGAGCTGAACGGGGAAAACCCCACACTCCTCACGGGTTATGGCGGATTCTACGTGGCCCGCAAGCCACGCTTCAGCACCACGGCAGCGCTCTGGCTCGAGATGGGTGGCGTCTACGCCATGGCGACGCTCCGCGGCGGTAGTGAGTACGGCGAGTCGTGGCACAGGGCGGGCATGCTGGAGAACAAGCAGCACGTCTTCGACGACTTCATATCGGCGGCCGAATGGCTGGTCGGGAACGGCTACACCAGCCCGGAGCATCTGGCCATCCAGGGCGGCAGCAACGGGGGCCTGCTCGTGGGCGCCGCCCTGACCCAGCGGCCGGAGCTTTTTCGCGCCGTGGTGTGCAGCAACCCCGACCTCGACATCCTACGCTTTCCGTGGCACCATGAGGCCAACAGCCCTCCGGCGATGCTCGAGTACGGCGACGCGTCCATACCGGAGCAGTTCGAGGCGATCCGCCAATACTCGCCACTTCAGAACGTGCGGGAGGGGACGGCGTACCCCGCGGTGTTCTTCAGCACGGGCGCCCTGGATACGCGCGTGCCCCCGCAGGGCGCGCGCAAGATGGCCGCCCACCTGCAGGCCGTCAGCACGTCCGGTTATCCGGTAATCCTCGACTACAGCTTCCGGGCCGGCCATGCGGGCGGACGGACCGTGAGCGACCGGATCCGCCTCAGCGCCATGCAGCTGACCTTCTTGGTGGAGCAGCTCGGTATGGAGGTCACTCCGGACTGACCAGCCGCCCGTTCGGTGACCAGCCGGCCCGGCACCGAACGGGCGCGCCGGTCCCTATCCGGCCCGGCGTGTTGCGCAAGAAGACTCAGGATTTCTTGCCGTAGATGTGGCCTCCGATGCGCCGCATGCGAGAGAGCCCCTCCTCGTCCAGGGGGCCCAGGTCCAACACCTGGAGATCTTCCTCCATCTGCTCCCTGGTCCGCGGGCCCACTAAACACACGTCCACCCCAGGGTGGCTGAGCACAAAGCGGTAGCAGTCCGGTGCCGATGGTGGCATTTCCCCCTGGGGCATGCGCTTGGGGTTGAGCAGGTGGCCCCAGCGGGTCGCGGTAAAGCTGACCACACCCGGGCGATCCGGGTGCTCGAGCTCGGGAAAGACCTCCGTCTCGGCCCCGCGGTTAACGGCATTGTAGCGCACGTGGAAGACCTCGATGTGCCTCTCCTCCCTGGCGAGGACGGGAAACAGCTTTCTACTGTGTCCAGTGAGGCCGATGAACCGGACCATCCCCTCTCGCTGGAGCTTGAGAGCCCCCTCGAGAATGCGTTTTGCCGGCCGCCGCGAATAGTAGCCAAGCAACAGCACGTCTATGTGGTCCAGACCCACGGACTTCAACGCCGCCCTGCAGAAGAACTCCATCAGCGTCGAGCTGTGGGAGTAGCTGTGGAGGGCCAGCACCAGCTTATCCCTCTGCCCCTTCTTCGCGATGTTGATCACCGCCTGGCGCATGTTGGACTTCCGGCCCTTGATGAAGGAGTTCCAGACGAAGTAGTTGCAGCCGTGCTCAAAGGCTTCTTCGAGGGCTTCGGTCGGTGCCCCGTAGCTGGAAGCGATGCCCAGCCTGCCAACGTTCAAACCTGTCCGCCCCAACACGCGCTGCTTGCGGAAGTCCATCGGTGCGCCGCCCTCTGAGGTAAATGGTGTCGGTGATTCCATGCCAAGGAAGCTGTGGTGGGACGGTGGTGGCCGCAACGGCCGGATCCTGACCGGGGTGAGGAGTATTCCGGGGAACGTCTCAGCGGAAACGCCGTTGATCTTTGGGTAAGGCCTCTCTTGGCACGGGGCTCGTCGAGTTGCCGCAGCCCTTGGGCTACCGGTGTGCATCCTTGCCCGGAATCCAAAGGGATCCCATCGTTCATCCGGCGGTGCATGAGGTTGAGAACGATAGCCTCCTCGATTCGATTGGAAGGCAATGTCAGAACTCTCCCTCCTCCAACGCCTGAAAGAGCGGAAGCTCGTACAGTGGGCTTTGGCTTATCTGGCAGGAGCGTTTGTCGTCTTTCAGGCCGTCGA
>JBDHGR010000398.1:0-10320 GCA_039589815.1 Gemmatimonadota bacterium
CATCGAGGGGGATATCCGCGACCAGGAGATCTGCCGGGAGGCTACCAAGGAAGTCGACCACATACTCCATCAGGCTGCCCTCGGATCCGTTCCACGCTCCATCGAAGACCCGATCCGCACCAACCAGTCCAACATCGACGGTTTTCTGAACATGTTGGTGGCAGCCCGGGATGCAGGAATCCCTCGTTTCGTCTATGCCGCCTCGAGTTCCACGTACGGCGACCATCCGGACCTCCCCAAGGTGGAGGATCGAATCGGGAACCCCCTTTCCCCCTACGCCGTCACCAAGCTGGTAAACGAGATCTACGCAAAAGTGTTTTCCCGCACCTACGGGATTCAGACCCTGGGTTTGAGGTATTTCAACATTTTCGGCCCCCGCCAGGACCCCAACGGGGCCTACGCTGCGGTAGTTCCAAAATGGGCGAAGGCCATGCTGGAAGGCGAGACGTCTTATATCAACGGTGATGGGGAGACGAGCAGGGACTTCTGTTTCATCGCCAACGCCGTGCAGGCCAATATCCTGGCCGCTACAACCGAGAACCCGGAAGCTGTCGACCAGGTCTACAACATCGCCGTGGGGGAGCGGACGACCCTGAACGATCTGAACGCCCTCATGCGGGAGGAGCTCCAGGCTCGCCTCCCGGGGCTGGAAATTTCAGCTCCTGAACACGTTGACTTCCGGGCCGGCGACGTCCGCCACTCCCTGGCCAGCATCGAAAAGGCCCGCAACCTCCTGGGCTACGAGCCGAGCCACACGATCCGGGGCGGCTTACGGGAAACTATGGCCTGGTACGTTCAAAACCTGGAGGGTGCGGAATAACCTCGGCTCGCCCTCCGGCAGCGCGCCATCCCTGGGTCCGGGCCACGACAACCGCCGCCGACATATACGCCGTCGAGTTCAGGCACGTCTTGAACAGGTCGGGCACCCCGTCCATGGCCTTCAAGAGAATGACCCCCTCAACGGGAATTCCCACCGCCACATAAAGAGGCAGGGTCATGACGTATCCCCCGCTGGGAATTCCTGGCACACCGGGGGAGGTGAGGACCTGAGTCCCGACAAACAAGAGCAGGAATGCGGGGTCCAATGAGATCCCGTAAAGATGGGCCAGGAAGAGGAGCTTGAAGAACGAAGAGACCAGGGTGTTCATCTTGAAGGTAGACGCCCCAAGGGGGAGACTGATCCCCACCACGTCCTCCGGAAGGTTCATCGGGTTCCGTGCGCCCTTCATGAGGGCCGGGACGGATGCCAACGAGGACCTGGTGCTGATTGCCACACCCTGGGCCGGCCACACGGCCCGGGCAAAAACCCTGAGGCCTCCACCCGCCACCAGGGCAGTGAAGGGGTAAAGGAGAATCAGGAGCGCAATCAGCAGGCCTATGTGCACGACCAGGTAGTATCCCAGGATCCCCGCCAGGGCCAGGCCGGTCCGAGAGGCCACATCGTAGGCAAGCGCGAAGGCACCTACCGGGAGAGCAAGAATCACCCAGTAGGTGGCCATAAAGACGGCGTCCCGAAGGGCCCGGACGAAAGAGAGGACCTGTTCTTTCTGGGGCCCGATCTTAGATACGGCGAATCCGAAGAGCGCCGAAACCAGAATAAGGGCGATGAGGTCACCGTTGGCCGCAGCCTCGAAGATGTTGTCCGGGACCATGGCCACCAGCCTCTCTCCCAGACCCACTCCTCCCTCCGCGCCCCCTACCGAGGGTAGACCGAGGTCCCCCGCCTCCTCCACGGCCCGGGCAAAAGCACCTTCGTCGGCCGGTGCTCGGCGCAGCGATGCGGTCCCGAGAACCAGGGTGAAAGCCGCCGAGAACACCATCATCGCCGTAAAAACCGCAAGGCTTACACCGCCGATGGTCGCCGTCTGCTTCACCCCGTCCCCTGCCGCGGCCAGGACCAGGAAGCAGACGATGAGCGGAACCACGACCAGGAGCAGCGCCTTGGTCCAGACCAGCCCCAGAGGGCCCGCCATCGACCCGATCCACTCGAATACCGGCACCGGGTGGAGATGCGCCAAAGCCCCCAGACCGAATCCGAGGAGGATCCCCACCACGGCTCCCACCGTAAGATACTTTGGGAATTCGGGCGGGAACGTCTTCTCCGGAGGGTCGGAATCAGGCACTCAACCGCACTCCCCTCTCCTCATCCCCCAACTCCTCATCCTCCTCCCGGCCACCCCCCGCCCGGTCGGACCGGGACAGGATGGTCGCCGCAGCAAACTGACCGGTGGTGTTGGTCAGGGTGAACACGTAATCCGCAAGATCTTGGACGGCCTGCAACAACACCAACCCCTCCACGGGGACCCCCACCGCCACGAAGGCGGGGAGCGTCCTGAATCGGGCCCCTCCGTTCGGTACCCCTAGGCCGGTGAGGCTGATCAGCACGACTGCGACGGTGAAGGTGAAGAACTGTGTGAAGGTCAAGCTCACTCCGAAGATATGGGCAAGGAAGAGGAGCCGAACGGAATTGTGTATGGGGGTCAGGATCTTGAAGGTGGAAACCAGGAGGGGTACCACGAACCCTGACGTGGTGGCGGAGAACCCCAGCAGCTCCTGACCGCTCTGGATTTGAGCCGGCATGGACGCGATGGACGACCTCGTGCTCAATCCGATGATCTGAGGCCGGGCCGCGGCTCGGGCGAACAGTCTGATTGGAACCCCCCCCAGGAGCGCGGCCAGGGGGTAGAGGGTCAACACGAAGAAGAGGAAGACACCCTGACTCATGACCAGGTAGAAACCCAGGAGGCCCACGGCTTCGGTCCCGGTTCCCAGGGCCAAACCCATGACCAGGGCGAATACCCCCACCGGGGTGGCCACCAGAATCCACCGGATCACGATCATGATGGAGTCGGCGCCCGCCCGGAAGAGGTGGGCCAAGGGCTTCCGTTGTTTTTCCGGAAGACGATTGACCGCCAGCCCGAACACCACGGTCACCAGGAGCACCTGGATCAGATCCCCCCGCACGGCGGCATCCAGGATGTTGGTCGGCACCAGGTTGATGAGCCAATCGCCCAGTGACGTGGGAGCGGTGGCGGCGACGTTCTGAACGGAGGCAGGTACCAGAACGGACTCCCGAATGGCATCGACCGTCTCCGGGGTTACGGAGAAGAGGCCTACGAGGGGGGCCGAAAGGAAATAGGCGGCGGTGGCAAAAACGAAGAGCATGAGGAAGATCAGCCCAACCGCCCGCTTCCCGGCGGCGGCCACCGAAGCGCCGTTTCCGTTCCCCGAGATGGCCGTCAGGAGCTGCATCACCACCAACGGCAGCACAGCCATTTGGAGGGCGTTCAGCCAGAGGACCCCCAGGGGCTGGAAGGCCCTGGCAAGGCCGGAAACCCAGGGGCTGCCGGACTCAAATCCGTAGATCCCGAGAGTGAGCCCCACCGCGAGGGCGACAAATGACTGGAACCCGAGCGTGGCGGTGAAGCGCCGGGGTGTTGCTGACAAACGTCATCCTCCTGGTCCGCATGCTTATTCATGAGGCCCGCGGCGCCGAAGAAAGGTCAAGTACCCCAGGCAGAAACCTACTACCGCCTCGATACCGGAAGAGGAGAAGGGCAAGCGGTGTGCCGGGGCTGGAAAAAGGGGAACAACCACCGCTGTACACAAGAACTTGCGGTCAAAACGTCTTCATCGAGGCTGAAACCAAGCTATCCACAACGGCCTCGATTTCCGCCTGGTCGTTGGGATCGAAGACCTCCTCCACACCCATGACGGAGGCCCTGGCCTTCATTCCCGCGGGGTTCCTGAATGGGGAGGAAAAGTGCCTCACCAACCCGGGCGGGACGCCCAGCTCCCGGCCCAGATAGATGCTAACGCCGTAACACGAGAGCGGGTCGTTGCTGATGACGATCATGCCGGAAAGGTTCTCCCGGAGGTCCGGGATTTGAAAGACGGTAGGATTGTTGGCGAAGGTCAGGTCCCCTCCCAGCTCGGCAACGATGAGGTCGGGTTCATGATCCTGTGCGAAAAGGAAGGAGCGAGAAATGCGTTCCCGGAAGGTTTCCGGGGAGCAATATGTGGTGATGAGCCCGGCATCCACCTGATCGACGGTGAGGAACGCTCCGGCCTCCCCATGCTCCTGTGAGTCCATGGTACCCCCAGTGCCGGTGACCTTCACCGCTGCCACTCGCGTCCCCTTCCCCACCAGGTACCGAATCACTTTGGCTGCCAGCACCGTCTTGCCGGCTTCCGCCGCCGTGGCGGCGACGAACAGAATGGGCGTGGTCAGTTCGGTGGAGGTGGGCGTCACGGCCAGGGATTGGAGGTTGATCTTTGTGCCCGACGAGTCGGAGAGAAGGCCCTCGCACCGAAACCCAACCGAGGTCTCGGCTCCCAGAGGGTTCCCGGCATCAGCCTCGAAAAACAGGCGCCCTACCATACCGCTCTCGCCGGCGATCCAGTGAGCCTCCGACCCAGAGAACACTTCCAACCCTCCTGCCGGGATTCCGGCGTTCACATGGACCGACGAGAGGCGTGTACCCAGTACCGCAACCACCCGGGTGGGCGAGGACACGGAATGGGCGGTGAGGTCCAGGTCGAAGACGGTGATGGTCTGGCCCGGTGCCGGGAGGACCTCCCCCAGCACCAGGTCTCCCACCTGCCCTGTTCCGTCGGAAACCACGACACCGGCCGTGGTGAACCGTGGCCTGACATTGGCGCTGACCAGGTAGGGCTCGAGGTCCCGCGTTCAGAATCATGGCCGCTGAAGCCAGCAGGAACACGACCGGGACCAGCGGATACCCCCAGGTTCGGTAGGGCCTCTCGGCCCCGGGCCGGCTTTTTCGAAGCCGGAATACCGCCCACACCATGAGGATGTGGAAGGGCCAGACCCCAAGGATGAACGCCTGGGCCAGCTGCTCGAACGACCTGGACGATACAAAGACCACACCCAGAAACGCGGTGAAGAGGGTGGCTACGTGAGGGGTGAGGAATCGCCGGTGAATCCCGCCCACGGGCGAGAACAGGAGCCCGTCCTGAGCCATGGCGAAGAAGATCCTGGGATTGAACATCATTGCGGCCTGAACAGCCCCGAACGTAGCCACCACCACAACAATCGAGATGACCGTCCCACCCCAGGCGCCCAGGGCCAGCGCTGCGGCGTCCGAAGCTACCATGGGGGATCGAGCCATGACATCCACCGGCAGTACGTAGAGGTAGGCCGCGTTCACCACCAGGTAGACCAGAAGTACGGCCAGAATCCCCGTGAAGAGCGCCCGGGGCATGTTCACTTCGGGGTCCCTGATCTCCCCCGCCAGAGCCGCCACGCTGGACCACCCGGAATAGGTCCACATGACGGTTACCAGAGCCAAGCCAAAACCCGACCAGGTCGCTGGAGAAAGGGAAACCGGGCCGGAAAGGGCACCAGTGTCGCCGTCCCCCAGAGTCAACATGGCCAACCCCATTGCTGCGACCACCCGCTCCTCCAGCCCCCTGCCTGGAAGCAGGGGCCCGAGGTAGGCAGCCAGAATCAGGGACATGGCCCCCAGGGAGGCCGGTGTAAGCAGGAGAAGGCGGGTCCAGCCGTAGAGAAAGGCCAGGGGCCGGCCGTACGCCTCCCGGATAAAAACGTAGACCCCACCGGCTTCCGGGTACATACAGGAGAGCTCGGCCACCACCAGTGATCCGAAGAGGGCCAGGACGCCTCCCAGAACCCAGATCAGAGCGATGGCACCCAGCGACTCGACGGAGCCCGCCACCGAGCTCGGGACTCGGAATATCCCGCTGCCGATAATCAGGCCCACCATCATGCCGGCCCCGCTGAACCAACCCAGGACCCTGGGAAGCTTCCTTTCCGGTGATTTCGGAAGTTTTGCGGTCATCCTCGTGTTCCCCGTTCTCCTCTGGACAACATCGTAGCCGCGGCCATGTCGCCCGTCACGTTCAGAACCGTTGCGCAAGCATCGTAAATGGGGTTGTGCCTCACGGCCTCCAACACCAGGTAGGCCTCGATGGGGATGCCGAGAGCCAGATAGAGGGGGAGCCGCGAGAAGGGCGTCCCGCCGCGGGGAATTCCGACCGAGGTGAAGCCAATGAGAATGGCCCCGACCAGGTACGCGCCCCATTCCCCTGGGGTCACAGAAACCCCGAAAAAGTGCGCAAGGAACATGGCTTTGACCACGGAAGACACCGGTTGATTCATCTTAAAAACCGAAACGCACAGGGGAAGAACGAAGCCGGTCGACTCCTCTGACAACTCCAGCTCGCTCCGGCCCCCGTCGATCAAGGCAGGTAGGGAAGCCAGTGAGGATTGGGTGGTGGCCGCAATAATCTGGGAAGGGAGGGCGGCCCGGGCGAACCTCCGAATCGAGGTCCGGCCAAACCAAGCAGCCGCCGGATAGAGGGCTCCGGTGGCCAGGAGCAGGGCGCCACATACCATGACAAAGAAGAGGACCACCAATCCCACCACGGCCAGCCCAGCCCCGAGGGTGAGGGCCAGAACAATGGAGAAGACCGCTACGGGGGTTCCCCACATGATCCAGCCAACCAAGATCAACATGGCGTCGGACAGCGAGCGGAAGACGGCAGCCAACGGGTCTCTCTGGCCAGAAGGAAGCCGGCCCAGGGCCAGGCCGATGACCACGGTGAAGATCAGGATCTGCAGGATGTCCCCGCGTACCGCAGCCTCCAGCGGGTTCCTGGGAATCAAACCCACCAGCCAATCGCCGAACTGTTCCGGGGCGGACGACGTGGCCCCTTCCAGGGCCGGCGGGATGGTCTGGCCCTGAAGGGACTCCAGGAGGCCTGGGGGTGGAGAAAAGAGACTCAGAATCTGACCACTTGCCAGCAGAGTCACGATCCCGGCAGTCACCATGAGCACCATGAACAGGGCCACCGCCCGGCCGCCCAAGGCCCCGACGGGGGCCCCTCCCGAAGGCCTCACGATGGCCGACAGGATCAGGGCTACCACCAACGGGACCACCGTCATCTGGAGGGCGTTCATCCATAGCGCCCCCAGGGGAGCCACCAGGTCGGAAAGGACCTGAACAGCCGAAAGATCCCAGGTCCGGCCCGCGAGGGCCACGACCGTTCCCAGGGCCACAGCCAGCAGAGACCAACCAGCAAGGGAAGGCCGAAATCGGGAGCTGGTGCTCATTCCGCTGCGCGGGGGCTGGGGTCTCTCATCAATCGGTCGATCAACTCGGCCTGCCTCCGGACGGTAGCGGCGTCGAAGAACGCCATGAGGGGCACAGCCACGGAGAATTCCTCTTCCACCCGAAGCACCAACATGGTGGCGGTGACCGAATCACCCCCAACCCCCAGGAAGGGATCGTCGGGAGCCACATCCGAGATCTTCAGCACATCCTTCCATAATCCCGCCACCCTCTCGAGAATCCCCAACGGGGTTTCGGTCCCACGGGGCCCGGTTTCGGATCCGAAAGGCCCGGGTTCAGCCGGCCCTTTCCGCACACTCTCCAGCCCGAGCTTCTCGGCCAGGCCAATCCTTTGGAGCTTTCCGGTGGGTCCCTTGGGGATCTCGTCCAGCACCACGATCCGCTTCGGCATCCGGGCCCAGGACAGGCGATCCTGAAGAAAACCCTGAAGGTCGGCCTCGGTTTCAGCAGCCCCATCCGCCAGGACCACGGCCGCGCCCACTTCCTCGCCCAACTCCCGGTCGGGCACAGAAAAGGCCACGACCTGTATCACGGAAGGGTGTTCCAGGAGAGCCTCGTCGATCTCCCTCGGCGCGATGGTCTCTCCGCCGCGGTTGATGATCTCCTTCAACCGGCCGGTGAGGAACAGGTATCCGTCCTCGTCCAGATATCCCTGATCCCCTGTTCGAAACCAACCCCGGCCGAAGAAATACGTTGGGCCCCCGGATCACCACCTCACCCACGTGCCCGGGCGACAAAAAGCCCCCCCTCTCATCCGCGACGGCCACCTCGGGTCCTGCCGCCAGCCCCACCGACCCGGGTTTCCGTGCGCCCGGCGGCAGTGGATTCGAGGCCATCTGATGGGCTGCCTCCGTCATGCCATAGGCTTCGATGACCGGGACGCCAAAAGCCTCCTCCAGCTCCAGGAGAACCGAGGGGGGCATGGATGCCGAGGAGGACCGGATCAGCCGGAGACCGTTCTTCCGCACCGTCTCACGCTCGGCCTCCCCGGCCCTGCCCAGAATGGCCTGGTGCATGGTGGGCACCGCCGTGTACCAGGTAGGCGCCATCTGGGCCATCCAGTCGAAGAAGTCCGGGGCCATGAACCCCGGCGTACACACCACGGATCCGCCGGAGGACAGGGAGGCCAGAAGGGCCGCGACGAGACCGTGTATATGAAACAGGGGCATCACGTTAAGACAAGTATCTTCAGGTGCAAGATTAAGTGTTTGGGCCACATTGGCAGCGGACCGACACAGGTTGAAGTGGGACAACGGCACAATCTTCGGCTTCGCTGTTGTGCCCGAGGTATGGAGGACCAAAGCGATGTCGGAGGGGCCGGGCTCCGGGGGAGGAGGGAGAGCCGGAGAGGGCTGAGGACGAACGATAGGAATCCCCAAGCCCTCGGCCGCTGCAGAACATTCAGTGGCGTCCTCCTCCGCCAGGTAAACAGCCCGGGCACCGAGATCTTCCAGGTAAAAGGCGAACTCCGCCTCTTTCAGACCTGGATTCATGGGAGCCGCCGTTGCCACCCGAGCCACAGAGAGGAACGCCGAGGCCATGTCTGGCCCGTTGGGGAGGACGATGCCGATCCGATCCCCCTTTCCCACTCCCAGACCCATCAGGGCGGCGGCCGTTTTCCAGGTAAGCTCGTCCAATTCCCGGAAGGTCATCCCGGGTCGGTCCAAAGCCCGGAGCGCGAATCTTCCAGGCTGGCGGGCGGACTGGGCCCTCAAAAGGCCGGGAATCGTGTCAAAAAGGGCCATAGGGGTATACGTTTCTCTGTTCCGTGGTCGAGTCACATCGGCGTCAGGCGTGTACCAGCATGGACTATACCGTTACCGAATATCGAGATGAGGATCGTGGGCAGGTCACCCGGTTACACGCCCAGCTCATCAATAAAGGATGGCGGAGGAGCCAGTCCTATCTGAGGTGGAAGTACGAGGAAAACCCCTTCATCACGCAACCCCTCCTCTTTGTGGTCCGTTACGGTAAACAGGTCGTGGGTTTGAGAGGCCTGGTGGGAACGTCCTGGCAGCTGGGGCCCAAACAAGGGGCGATCGTTCTACCTCATGCCGACGACCTCATCATCCACCCGGATCACCGGAACAGGGGACTCTTTCTCCTTCTGAACGACGCCACGGCAACAGCGGCGAAGGACCGGGGGTTCGGGGTAATGGTGAGCCTTTCGGGCGGAGATGTGACCCAGAAGATCTCCCTCCTGGCCGGATGGAAGGCCCTGGGGGAGCTCCAGCGCCTCTATCTCGGTCCTGCCCAACAACCAAGCGGCCAACGAGATCCTGGCCGTTCGGTCCTGACCAGAATGGACTACCGCCTCAAAGCCCTCGCCCGTGGGTTGGGATTCTCTCCGGGGGCACACCTTCAGAACCGACGAGCAGACCGAGTCTTCCAGCGCATCGTGGCTTCGACGAACGACCGCATCACCGGTTCTCGGGAGGCGGACCCTCCCGCCATGAGCGCTTTGGCAGAGTCGGCGGAACCTCAGAAATATCGGGGTACTCGAACGGAGACCTTCCTCCGTTGGCGTTTGGGAAACCCCGACCGAACGTACCGCTTTTTGTACTGGCACGATTCCCGCTTGAGGGGTTATCTGGTTCTCTCCTTGTCGGGAACCGCCGGGAGCCCGGTGATGGTGGCCGATTATGCCGTAGAGCACCCTGAGATCCTGTCGGATCTCTTCGATGGCCTCAAAAAGTCCAACACCACGGAGTACAGCTTGATGGGCTCGACTCTCCCGGAGGATCACCTGACATGTGCCGAAGCCGCTGGTTTCGTTCCCGACCCTACCTTTTTGAAAGACCAAAGGCGGAGGTTCCTTTACTTTCCCCTGAACCCGAGTGCCGTGCCGGAGCCCTTTTCGAAGGAAACAGAGTCTGATCCTGCTCTTTGGCGCGTCAGCCTATTGGATACCATGGCCTCCTAGGTGAAGCCCCTATGACCCGATTCCTGATTTCCTGGGCCCCCGCCATCCTGTGGGCCGGGCTGATCTTCTATTCCAGCTCGCAGGTGTGGGACGACGGTCCCGTTCTCATTCAGATCAACGATAAGGTGGCTCATCTACTGCTTTACATCCCCCTGGGTGTGGCGTTGGCGTGGGGAGGACGGGACTTTACGCGGAAGAGGTTAAGCGCGGGGTTGGTGTTCCTGGGCGCTCTGTATGCGGCCACCGATGAATGGCACCAATCGTTCGTGCCGATGCGGGATC
>JBDHGR010000399.1:0-6435 GCA_039589815.1 Gemmatimonadota bacterium
CCTCCGCAGGGGGAAAGGGGGAATCTGCGCTCGGCTCCGAGTCATGCACCAACGCCAAGGCGGGGTACCCGTTAGGTAAACTCCTTGGATCCTCTCATTATACGTCATTGACGTAGGTGCGCCATTGGCGTATACTATGCCATGGTCATCAAGGAAACGTCGATCTTCACCAAGCGGGTCCAGAAGCTCCTTGATCGGGAGTCCTATCGACTCCTACAACTCCGGCTGGTTGCCGAGCCCGACGCCGGAGACCTCATCCGTGGCACTGGTGGTCTGCGGAAGATCCGGTGGGAAGGGGCAGGTCGAGGGAAACGCGGCGGTGTTCGGGTGATCTACTACTGGGCTCGGAAGCAAGATGTGATGCTGATGCTTCTCATTTACGGCAAGAACGAACGGGACGACCTGACCCCAAAGCAAAAAGCTGTGTTGAAGAAGCTGATCCAGGAGGAATACCCATGAACGACGAACTCTTTAACGAACTCGTAAAGAGCGTGCGCGAGGGAGGTGCAATTCTCCGGGAGGAAGAAGAAGCAGCCCGGACGTTTGTCGTTGAGGAACCCGACGTTGTGGCGATTCGGGAAGAGTATGGCCTATCCCAAGCCAAGTTCGCTGCTCTCCTAGGAATCAGTGTTCGAACCCTTCAGAACTGGGAACAGGGGCGTCGTCGCCCACAGGGTCCGGCGAGGGTGCTCCTACGGGTAGCTTCCAAGCACCCGAAAGCAGTCCTTGATGTAGTCAGGAAGGTCTCCTAGGTCCTTGGCGGAGTTCCTTGCGGTAGGTATCCCAGCCCCCTCACTCGACCTGTAACGAACCATTCGGTTCCCGGCCGGAGCCGCATCCTTGTCACGTTTCCGCGGAAACGTCCCCACGGCGAGGCCCCGGAGGGCAAGGCCGGGAGTTCGGATTCAAGCTAGAGGGTCATGCGCATAAGCGCACTCACAGGCCGCTGCGGGAACCGGGCGTTACCCCCTCATCCCTTCAACAATGCCCGGATACCCACTGCACGAGCTTCCGCTCTTTCAGGCGTTGGAGGAGGGAGGGAGAGGGCATGGGTCAGCGACGTCCTCCCACCTTCTCCTCAAGCTCCGTGAAGAAGTTCCGGATGAGGATCATGCGGCCCCCGCCAACAATGGGAGAGCGCATGACAAAATGGTCACCTGCTGGGGAATAATCCCAATCGCTATCGTCCGGGTCCGGGGAGAATCCGGGATCGAACAGCCTCTGATGATCTGTCACCGTGAAGACGGAGTCGGCCGAGTACGTCGCCACCATGACTGAGCCGTCTCCGCCCCGGTAGAACAACTCCCGTCCGTTCTTGGACCACAAAGGGTATTGCCCGCCGTCTGTGGACACTGGCCGAACGTACGACTGGACGTCCCGGAATGGGCGTCCGTGCGGTTCGAGGTGTACGCCAGCCACCTTCCATCCTCCGAGAGAGCCGGGTCTCCTTCCCTGGATTCCGTGGCCAGGAAGTCCTCCGTGATCTCCCCTGTGGTGAGGTCCAGGTATCCGATATCACCGCCCGTCGTAAAGACCATACCCTCACCGCCCGGCGTGTACACGGGGGAGCCAACGCCCCTGTCCAGGTCCAGGAGAACCTCGAAGGACCCTTCGGACGTACCGTCCGACGGTAGCGAACAGAGGTCGAAGTTTCCTCGTTCGCTCGTCGAATAGGTGATGGTGGTTCCGTCGGGGGACCAGGCCGGCGTCACTTGCCACCCCTCACCGTTCGTCAGTTGCATCCTCGGGCCATTCGGGAGTTCCTTGACCCAAATCTGACTTCCAGAGCCGTCTCCGCCCCGGTAGAACAACTCCCGTCCGTTCTTGGACCACAAAGGGTATTGCCCGCCGTCTGTGGACACTGGCCGAACGTACGACTGGACGTCCCGGAATGGGCGTTGTAGGCCGAACCCAAAAGCTCTCGATAGATGACCGTGCCATCCTGCCCCATCACCATGCCTCCGGAGTAAGTGAAAACACCCTCGAACATAGGCTCATGGGTGCCCCACATCTCCAACCGGTCCAGGTCGAAGGGGGCGGCGAAGACCGCACCATTGTTGCCGACATACACGACGTGTCCCGTGGGCGTGTACCAGGCCCTCAACACCTCTTCGAGGAGGACCCAGGTCGTGTCGGCTGTCAGATCGACCACGCTGAGGTAGGTGCCTCCGGTGCAGAACGTTTGCCTGCATCCCACCACCAGGACCGCTTCCCGGCCCGGCAAGCCCTGGACCCAGGTGATGTAGTCTTCGGGGAACGCGAACACGGTATCGGGAGGCGCGCCGCCATCGTCGGGAATCCGAACGAGCGCACCCCCGTGCAGATTCAGGAGGATGGTTCCATCGGAAAGCCAGAGGGGATGGAAATCAAAATAGGAGGCGCGCACGCCTCCCAGCAGTGGTACTTGACCGGCCCCCTGCAGCGGGCTCTTGAAGAGATCCGTCCCCACCGCGTACACGATCCAGGCTCCATCAGGCGAATAGGTCGCGCCGTAGGCCCCGACGGTCCCCGTCACCGGGCGTACTTCCATCGACCCCCGGTCTTTGACCCAATACTGTAGCTCGGTTCCCGTCCCGACCGTATCGGCGTACACCATGCTCGACCCGTCCGGGGCGATCTCCGTGTAGCGTCCCCAGAAATTGAACCGGTCCAACTCTCCGGGCAGTTGGATCTCATCCCGTGAGGCCGGAGGAAGAGGAGTCCCGGGCCGAACGGAAAGGGTCACCAGGGCGGCAACCGCCAGAACGGCCACGGCCGCAAAGCCGATAGCCAGACCCCTCCACGGACCGGGCCTGGCCCCCGCCCCCACCCCATGCCGGAAGCTCTTGTCCTTCAGCGCAGCACCCAGCTCCGCTGCCGATTCGAATCGGTCCGCTGGGAGCCGTTCGAGGGCTCTGAGGATGGCCCCTTCCACGTTGGCCGGAATGGTGGGCCTGAGCTGGGTTGGCCGGGTCACCTCCCCAAGGAGGATCTTCCCCAGGATCGCTTGGGGCGAGGAGCCCATGTGCGGTGGGTCGCCTGTGAGCATCTCATACAGAACACAACCCAGGGAGTAGACATCGCTGGCCGGTGGAAGGTGACGCTCACCCGACGCCTGCTCCGGGCTCATGTAATATGGAGTTCCCAGGCTGAGACCGGTTTCGGTGAGCCGGCCTTCTCCTGCAGCACTCACCGCCAGGGCGATGCCGAAGTCCGTCACCACCGGCTCACCTTCCTGGAACAGAATGTTGGCCGGTTTGAGATCCCGATGGATTACCCCATGCCGGTGGGCTGACTCCAGGGCATCGGCGACGTGGCCGACGATTCTCACCGCTTCCTCCACCGGAAGCTGCCCGTCCCGGTCGAGCCTCTCCCTCAGGCTCTCCCCTTCGACGTAGGGCATGACATAAAAGAGGAAACCATCGGCCTCGCCCGAGTCATGAAGAGGAAGAATGTGGGGGTGGGAAAGAGTGGCGGTTGTCCGGATCTCGGCGAGGAACCGGTCCGCGCCCATGTCGGCGGTGAGTTCCGGCCTCATGACCTTGACGGCCACTTTGCGGTCGTGCTTCAGGTCATGGGCGAGGTAGACCGTCGCCATCCCGCCACTACCGATCTCCCGCTCAATCTGATAGCGGTCAGCGAGTGCCACCTTCAGGCGTTCCTCGTGCTCCATGTCGGATGACCCGGTGAGAGGAGGCTCCCCGTTCCAGCCCAGTCAGCCACAAAGAGCAAGATGTTCGCAGAAGTGTGGACTGGGCAAGGAACGCTAACGACACCGGAGGTCCTCACCTCCCAAGGTGTGGCTTTCATGCCATCAGGGATGAGAGGGTAACGAACCATTCGGTTCCCGGCCGGAGCCGGGCGCCTGTCTGATCGCCCTTATCCTGTAGGCATCGCCCGGCGAGGTCCCGGAGGGCCGGGCCCGTGGTGTTCAGGATACTGCCACAAGAGTTCAGAGCGAAAGCGAGACCTGAGGGCCCGAGCGGGAAACGGGCGTTACCTGGGGAAAGGAGCCAAGAGGAACAGTCCTACCCTCTGAGGGCCTCTAGAGCCTTTTCAATCAGTGGCCGAACCTCGGCAGCCTCATGCGCCGCCGTCTTCCAGACGATCCCGAGGTCCACGGTGAAGTAATCGTGGATGAGCTTGTGGCGGAGGCCGGTGATCTCTTTCCACGGAATCTCTGGGTGCGACTGAGCCAGATCAGTGGACACGCGGCCTGCGGCCTCCCCGACAATCTCCAGCTCCCGGATCAGAGCATCCTGGATTACCCAATCGCCATCGAAATCCTCGCGGGTTGTCCGCGCCAGTAGCTCTTCGATACGGTCGAGAGCTTGAAGCATATGCTCAAGAAAGAGGGTGTCAGGCGGCGGCATCAAAGATGACCGAGGCGGAGGAGAGAATAGAATCCCGGATGAACGGACTTAAACCGGGCTCGGTGACAAGATCGACCGAGCGCCCGAAGAACTCAGACAAGGCGTTCTCAAAGCGAATTAGCTCAAGGAAGCCAACGGGCTCCTCGAAGTCCACGAGGATATCGATATCGGAATCGGGGCGCTCCTCTCCCCTGACTGCGGAGCCGAATAGTCGCAGCCGCGTTGCGCCATGTCGTTGGCAAAGGTCCGCCAGGCGATTCCGATCGAAGTTGACCATGCTGAAACATCTCGGGGTGGCGTGGGGCAGTCAACCAATTCTTCGGCCCTTCCCCAGGTAACCAACTCTTTCCGAAGTTTATCGGTTACGCATGGCAGGTGACAACGCATACCGAAGCGGATCAATGAGGGGCTGGATTCACCTGGTGGAAGCAGTCGTGAGGAGGGTCATCACCCTGGCGAACTGGCCGTCTCAGGGCGGAGAACCTCCTCGGCGGTATCAGACCACCGGGATCATCCTCTCCTGGGAGAAACCGCCAGCATCGCGGTCTTACCAGCGGGCGAATCAGGACGCCGACCGCAATTCCTGAGAAGTTCCTCAACGTCCCGGAAGCTCAGGCAAAGGAGATGATCCATCCAGACTGCATGACCGATGATTTCAGGATGGAATCGGTATCGACGGTAGCAGCTTCGATTGGTTTCCATCAACCGAGTCTGCGGGGGGCTGGATCAAGTTGACAATACCGTTTCTTTTCAGACCCCGGCCGTGTCCTGGCCGTCACCTGGATCCCTGATCGATGGGGGGCTGTCACAATTCGCCTGCCCGATACGTTCCTTGTACCAGAGGGCACTTTCATCCCGCGGTACGGAGAACCACAAGGTGGCTTCCGGCCTCCCGTGGAAGGAAACCGCATGGACCATATCTGGCACTACCGACCCGAACTCGAAGGTGGTGAGAGAATGCGGATGTCAGCGCGGTCTCTCCTGGCACTTTGTGGCCTGTTCCTGTCCTGCTCCTCCACAACGGACCAGGGGGAGCGGGACCTTAGGCTTCTCGACTACTCGCTCTCCGAAGTTGATGGGGCGGCCCTCCCAGGACCGCTTTCCTCCCTTCCTGGGCTCGTTCTTTGGGAAGGAGACGACGGTTCGAAGCTCACCGTGGCCCGGGGGCAGTTGAGTTGTGCCAACGATGGGACCGCCGAGGAAAGCTATCTGTTTCGCCTGAGTAGGCAGGGATCGGCCATTTGGGATCCCATCTGGGTGAACCTGGACCTCACCTGTGAACTGACCGGGCCGGAGTCCTTGAGGTTCCGAGACCGCCTCACCGGGGAGATCCTCGATGGGGCGATCCTGGAGAGGTTTGATGGGTGCCCCGTAATCGCGAAGGAGCTTCCGAGCTTGGAATCCCTGAGGGCTGGGTACGCTCCTGCCAACTCCGGGGCTGAGTTTCCGGCCGAGTTGGCGTTCTCTGGTCCGGCAAGAGGCGATTTCCTCGCCGTGGAGTGCCTAAGCGGATAGGCGGTCAAAACGGGCCGCGCATGACTTCCGGGGGTACTGTCAACTTGAGCTGATTCTTGCCCGCTTGGGCGCCTCGTCCAGACAGTAAAGGCCCGAATACCGGGGGCTCCCAGTCGAATAGGTCACACGTTCAGCAGCAGTTTTGGCTTAAGTCGACAAAGCCCAACTGACCTTCAAAACGGTCAGAAAAACACCCCGAACATGTAGAGTTACTTGCAGAGGCGTCCTATTCCATTATTCCATCGACAGGCTGCCCTTGCATGTCCCCGCCTACCCTGCCCCATGGGAGTCTCCCCACCCACGCAGAACCGGCTCAACTGCTGGGTTCGATGGGGAATAAGGACAGGTAGGGTGTCGTCGGCTCCTGATCCGGAGGCAGCGTGGCCGGCATGCGCTCACCGGCCAAACCGAGGGATCGAATGTATTGGTAAAGGACTCGGGCGTCGGATTCCGATATCTCGTTGACGTTCATCCAAGGCATCGGAGGGAGAGCTTTCCGTTCCTGGAGGATCGTTACCCACGCATCTTCGGACACCTCTGACACGGTCAGGCGAAGGTTGGCAGGGTA